>NZ_JATABG010000001.1:0-46205 GCF_036533755.1 Vibrio sp. M260118
TCAACCACTTTTTTCAAACTTTTTTCAAGCGTTTCCGCTTGGCTAATTGACCTTACTAACCAGCTTAACGTTTCTGTTGAAGCGTTGCCGTGTCAGCGAGGGGCATTATAGAGATCGCCATCACATTGGCAAGCCCTTTTTCGCGTTTTTTTTGATTTTTTTATTGTTTGTGTATTTTCTATTCAAAACCACCTGTTTTTGCCACTTTTCTAGCCTTATGATGGCAATTCTCCTCTAGAACAAGGAAAAATGATGACCTCTCTACGCAGTTATAAAGGTATAAAGCCACAACTAGGTGAACGCGTATATATAGATAGCAGTTCGGTATTAGTGGGAGATATCCGCATCGGCGACGACTCTAGCGTCTGGCCACTCGTCGCTGCCCGTGGCGATGTAAACCACATTCATATTGGTGAGCGCACCAATATTCAAGATGGTAGCGTGCTTCACGTTACCCATAAGAATAAAGACAACCCTAACGGCTACCCACTAATCATAGGCAATGATGTCACTATCGGCCATAAAGTCATGCTTCACGGCTGCACAATTAAAGATAGAGTGTTAGTTGGCATGGGAGCGATTGTTTTAGACGGGGCAGTTATAGAAGAAGGGGTTATGATCGGTGCAGGGAGTTTGGTTCCACCTAGCAAAGTGTTAGAGAGTGGTTACCTCTATGTCGGTAGCCCAGTAAAACAAGCGCGCCCACTTAACGATAAGGAGCGCGCTTTCTTGCAGAAGTCTGCCGATAACTATGTGCAGAACAAAGAAGATTACCTGCATCAGGTAGAGGATATTACAATCCACCCTTGAGCGTTGAACTCTTCGTCTTCAATTAACTCTTCAGCAAGCTCTTCAAGATCAAATCGGTATTGAGAGAACACTTCAAGAGCTTGCTGTTCATTATCAACCGTCTGACCAGACAACTTCTCTAGTTCAGCTTTCGTTACCAAGCACTGAATAAGTGCTCCCGCCTGCTGCGCTGAAAACAACACCGCTTGCTTGTCTTGGTCCCAAGACTGGACGTCAGGAAAAAGAATCGATTGATTCATTACAAGCCCTCTAGATTTTTTCTTAGCTCACGCAGAATCTGTTTAGTGCCCGGTCTTAGGCCGCGCCAAAGCATAAAGCTTTCAGCTGCCTGACCGACTAGCATACCAAGGCCATCAAATGCCTTTGCTGCGCCATTATCGAGAGCCCACTGGTTAAATCGAGTCACACCTTTGCCATAAACCATGTCATAACAAGTACTGTTCGCATCAAAGATATCGGCCGAAATTGCGGGCAAATCGCCATGCAGACCTGAAGAAGAGGCGTTAATTACTACATCATAGGCTTGTCCAACGTTATCCATTAGCGTCGCACTGATGTTACCAAAACTTTCGAACATCTCGGCCAGTTGCTGGGCTTTAGAATAGGTACGATTGGTAATCACTAACTGCTGCGGGTTTTGCTCAAGTAGCGGTTGAATCACCCCTCTTGCCGCTCCACCAGCACCAATCAATAAAATACGAGCGTCTTTAAGTTCTACCTGCATGGCAAGAAGGTCTTGCACTAAACCCGCACCATCAGTGGTATCACCGATAATCTCACCATCATCTAACTTCTTTAGCGTATTTACCGCACCAGCAAGCTTGGCACGCTCTGTTAGACGATCTGCAAACTGAAATGCTTGCTCTTTAAAAGGGGCGGTAATGTTGCAACCTTTACCACCTTCTGCAAAGAAAGCTTCTGCCGCTGCTGCAAACTCTTCTGGCGGCGCTGTTTTTGCCGTGTATTCAAGGTTCTGATTCGTTTGGCGTGCAAACAGGGTATGGATGAAAGGTGATTTACTCTGTGAAATCGGATTGCCAAATACGGCGTACTTATCAATTTGGTGGTCCATAACCTGATTTGCTCCATAAATAAGAAAGGGTCACTGTCATGACCCTATCACTATATATAGAGGGAAAAAAGTCTTACCACTCAATTGGCTTTAAGTAGTGGTTGAGTTTGGCCTCTTCGCTGCCCTCTTCTGCTTGGTAGCTATATTCCCAACGAGCAAGAGGCGGCATAGACATTAGAATCGACTCGGTACGACCGCCACTTTGCAAGCCAAACAGAGTGCCACGGTCGAAAACCAGGTTAAATTCGACATAACGACCACGACGATAGAGTTGGAACTGACGTTCTCGCTCACCATACTTGGTGTCCTTGCGGCGCTCGACTATCGGCAAGTAGGCTTGGGTATAACCTTCACCGACGGCTTTAATATAATCAAAGCACTTATCAAACTCCCAGTGATTGAGGTCATCAAAGAACAGACCGCCAACACCACGAGTTTCATCTCGGTGCGGAAGATAGAAGTACTTATCACACCAAGCTTTGTGTTCAGGGTAAACTTCACTGCCAAACGGAGCACACACCTCTTTGGCGGTGTTATGCCAATACTGAGCGTCTTCATCAAATGGATAGAAAGGCGTGAGGTCGAAACCACCACCAAACCACCAAATAGGCTCTTCACCCTCTTTTTCCGCAATGAAGAAGCGTACATTGGCGTGAGACGTTGGCACGTAAGGGTTATTTGGGTGCATAACCAAAGAGACACCCATAGCTTCAAAGCGACGTCCTGCAAGTTCAGGACGATGAGCGGTCGCTGAAGCAGGCATCTCTTTACCTTGTACGTGGGAGAAGTTCACGCCCCCTTGCTCAAATACGGCCCCCTCTTTCATGACTCGTGTGCGGCCGCCGCCACCTAACTTTTCACCAGGTTCACGGTGCCACGCATCTTCAACAAAAACAGCTTGTCCATCGGCCTCTTCTAGTTGCAGACATATAGAGTCTTGAAGAGACATCAAAAACTGTTTTACCGCTTGTTTATCTATCGCTGACATACGATTTCCTTTACTGCAGAGTTATCCCTGTCTTAATACTTGTAATGTTTTAGCGTCGCGAATTTCGCTTGGCTTTTCTCTTCCGCCGGTTTTTCCCTCAAGCACAATGATCTGCTCTCGGCCAAATTGCTGGTATACCTCTTCACTGGTTAGGCAGGCTGGCTGCCCAGTTAAGTTGGCGCTGGTTGAGGTTAACGGCTTTGCAAATGCATGGCACATCTTTTGTACCAAAGGATGATCCGTTACGCGAACTGCTATCGATTGATGCTGACCAGATACCAATGAAGAGACGCGCGAGCTACGCGGCATTATCCAAGTCACGGGTCCCGGCCAACTCTGTTTAACTCTTGCTAACTGTTCTTCTGTCAATTGAGACTCATCGATATACGGTACAAGCTGCTCATAATCAGCTGCGATAAGGATCAACCCCTTCTCTTCAGGACGCTGTTTTAGTTGCAATAGCTTACGTACCGCGTCGCTATTATCTGGGTCACATCCGACACCAAACACCCCTTCCGTTGGGTAAGCAATGACTTCTCCACGGTTCAAAGCGTTGAGTGCTTGAGCAAAGTTATCCACCTAATGGCACCTTATAAAGTCTCTATTGAAGTCAGTTTACAAATAATCGCACACGGTTACTAATTTCAATCACACGCAAACGTTTGCTTGAGAGTGAAATCTCCGTATAATGCGCTCAAATTGTTTGCTCACCTTATCTATGCAGCTTTGAAGGAGTTTGAGATGAAAGTCGGTATCATCATGGGTTCTAAATCAGATTGGCCAACCATGAAACTAGCAGCAGAAATGCTAGACAAGTTTGGCGTTGAGTACGAAACCAAAGTCGTTTCTGCACACCGTACTCCTCAACTTCTAGCTGACTATGCTAACAGCGCCAAAGAGCGCGGTTTAAAGGTCATTATTGCTGGTGCTGGCGGCGCTGCTCACCTACCGGGTATGGCTGCTGCGTTTACTTCATTACCAGTACTGGGTGTTCCTGTTCAATCTCGCGCACTTAGCGGCCTTGATTCTCTATACTCCATCGTGCAAATGCCAAAAGGTATTGCTGTAGGTACGCTTGCTATCGGCGAAGCGGGTGCGGCAAACGCCGGTATTTTAGCTGCGCAAATTCTTGGCACTCATGATGAAGCTGTGATGGCGAAAGTTGAAGCGTTCCGCGCCGAGCAAACAGAAACGGTTCTCGCTAACCCAAACCCAGCTGAGGACTAATCGATGCATGTTCTAGTGCTAGGTGCAGGCCAATTGGCTCGTATGATGTCACTCGCTGGCGCGCCACTGAATATCGAAATTTCAGCCTACGATGTGGGTAGCAAAAATATCGTCCACCCTTTAACTCAAGCTGTGATTAGTCATGGTTTAGAGAGTGCGATTGCGAGCGCAGATGTCATTACTGCTGAGTTTGAGCATATTCCACACGACACCCTTACAGTATGTGAGCAAAGTGGAAAGTTTTTACCTTCAACTGAAGCAATCAAAGCCGGTGGCGATCGCCGCATTGAAAAACAGCTATTAGATGACGCTAATGTTCGCAATGCAAAATACTTTGTCATCAACACGCGTGAAGATTTTGACCGTGCAATTGAGCACGTCGGAATTCCAATGGTACTGAAAAGTGCTTTGGGTGGTTACGATGGTAAAGGCCAATGGCGTCTAAAGGATGCCAATCAAGCGGATGCGATTTGGACTGAAATGGCCGAGTGCATTGCTGCCTCAGACTCGCAAGCGATCGTTGCTGAAGAGTTCGTTCCATTTAACCGTGAAGTATCCTTAGTCGGCGCTCGTGGTAAAGATGGTAGCGTTGAGGTTTATCCATTAGCAGAAAACGTTCACACCAATGGCGTACTGACTCTGTCCACAGCAATAGCAGACACCGATCTGCAACAGCAAGCAAAACAGATGTTCACTGCTGTTGCCGATAAACTCGACTATGTTGGCGTGCTCGCCCTCGAGTTTTTTGATGTGGATGGCACTTTACTGGTAAACGAAATTGCGCCACGTGTGCACAACTCTGGTCACTGGACTCAACAAGGTGCGGAGACTTGTCAGTTTGAAAACCACCTACGTGCAGTGTGTGATTTGCCATTAGGTAGCACTAAGCTGATTCGTGAAACCTCAATGATCAACGTCTTGGGTGAAGACACCCTGCCACAAGCATTACTGGCAATGGATGGGGTTCATATTCACTGGTACGGCAAAGAGAAACGCGCCGGTCGTAAAATGGGTCACATCAATGTCTGTGGCGATTACAGTGGTGAATTGCAACGTAAACTTTGTGCACTGGCTGATGTGTTAGACAAAGAGACCTTTCCTGCGGTGCATGAGTTTTCAGCAAACTTTGCCGAGTAATTCAGTTCATAGATAGCAAAAACGGCGCTTGATGCGCCGTTTTTTTATATCAACAGAGATCAATAATTCTGGTTGCTATCACTGTTCCGATTGAGTGTGATGACACTTTCTGTCGGCGCACTGCCTTTTGACTCCACTGGCCAGCTTCTTCTCAACTAACAGTGGAAAACCACACTTCTCACATTGACCTGTAATTGGCGGCTGATTAACCGCAAACTTGCATTTAGGGTAGTTATCACAGGCATAGAAAACCTTACCAAAACGGGTCTTACGCTCGACCAAATGGCCTTTAGCGCACTCTGGGCAAAGATGATGCTCTGGCTGCTGTTCTTGCTTAGGTTGATCAAGAGATTCGATATGGTGGCATTGAGGATAATGACTACAACCGATAAACATCCCATAGCGACCTTGGCGCAGCACCAGTTCATTGCCACACTCAGGGCATGGCACGCCTAGCTCTTTAATGATATGACCATCATTTTGATGTAAAGGCTTGATGTAGTCACACACAGGATACTGATCACAGCCCAAGAAAGGGCCGTGTTTGCCGTGGCGAAGGTGAAGTTCACCTTCGCGCTGCTCTTGCTGACACTTAGGACAGGCTTGATGCTCTAATGCGTGTTCATGGGCTGAAAACAGCTGATGGTCAATTTTATTGCTCATATCAACTCAGGAGTTAGTGAAGAATACCTTGCTCTTTGGTATACAACAGCTCTTCCATAAGTGTGTATGCGTTCTCGTTCCCCGGCACATTAAACAGCACCATAAGCACGATCCATTTGAGATCATCAAGTTCAAACTCGTCTGTCTCTAACCCCATGATACGGTCAATGACCATCTCACGAGTTTCTGTGGTCAAAACATTAACCTGCTCTAAGAAGGTCAAAAAGCCACGGCACTCAAGACTTAAGCGCTCACACTCTTTGCTGGTATAGATACGAGTCGAGTTCGAAGTGCTACACACCGAAATCGCAGAGTGGGTTTCACTTTGCTGTAGTGCTGCTAACTCTTCTAGCCAGACAAGGGCTTTATAAATGTCTTTTTGATGAAAGCCTGCGCGAAGAAGCTCTTCTTCTAGCTCATCTTGATTGACTTGTAACTCTGCATCGCTATGGATGTAGGTTTCGAATAGATACATTAAGATATCCATCATCATAGCTAGCCCCTCCCCTTTCGAATATAGCCACCGGAAACTGCAACAACATGCCCTGAAAGCTCAAGCTCCAAGAGCTGCATCATGACCTCCTGCACAGGTATATTGGTCCTGTTTGCAAGAATATCAACTGGTATAGCTTTACTTCCTACGTTAGCTAACAGCTGAGGAAATGGCAATTCTTCTTTGCTCTCTATTTTATCGAAAAGTTCATTTTGAATCGGTGGCTTACTAGTATTCGACCAACGCAGCAGTGTATCTATTTCATCCAGGATGTCTTCTACACGCATTACCAAGCAAGCACCTTGCTTAATCAACAGGTTACAACCGCGCGCATTCACATCGTCGATCGCGCCCGGAACAGCAAATACCTCTCGCCCTTGTTCCAGAGCATAACGAGCAGTAATCAATGAACCGCTTTTCTCTGCTGCTTCGACCACCAATACACCTAAAGAGAGGCCACTAATAATTCGATTCCGCCGTGGAAAATGACTCGCCTTAGGTTTTGCTTGTGGATGGAACTCCGATACCAAGGCGCCATTATGTTCGACAATTCTATCGGCCAAATTACGATGACGGGCAGGATAAACAGACTCTAAACCACAGCCTAACACCGCCAAGGTACGTCCATTGCCTTGCAAAGCTCCGTCATGAGCATGACCATCCACGCCCAACGCAAGGCCACTTGTCACAATTAACCCATGCTCAACTAAAGATGAAGCAAATTGGCGCGCATTGTTTAACGCTTCAATACTGGCATTGCGACTTCCTACTATCGCCATTTGGGGCTCAGCCAATCCCGTCAGCTCGCCTTGTACAAACAGAACCGGAGGTGAGCCCACCGCTTGCTTTAGCATTTGGGGATAAGCCTTATCAGACAGTGTAATGATATGGTTGTGTGCAGATTTCTGCTGCCACTCTAAACATTGCTCAACTTCAGAGGCAGAGTGCTGCTTTAAGTATTTGATCTGCTTTTGGTCAAAACCAAACGACAACAGAGTCGCCTTGTCTGACTGCACAATGTTTACTGGGGAGTCCGCCTTTAATAAGCGGGTAAAAGTTTTCGGCCCGATATTCGGAGTAAAATAGAGTGACAGCCACGCGCTCAATTGTTCTTGATTCATCGCCTATGCGCCCTTCTATTGAAACTTAGCTGGCTGGATCTTCGTCGCAAGGCCAATCGCTTCAACACTCTCGCTAACCACGGCAATACTAAACCGTGGATGTAGATGAGTTACCACCAATTGACCTATATGCCTCTCAGAAAGCTGGGGCATATCAGTAGCAAAATCGTCAAGCAATTCGAACACATGGCCAACCAATAGCCCATCATCACTGCCTCGATTAAGGATCACGCTTTGGTTTTCACCCACATAATTAGTGCCCGCTAGCGTCCCAACAATCTCCGCACTAGACACTGTGGCAGATGAAACAGCCGTTAGAGTGGCTTGATTTCTAGTCAGTAGGGCCGTAGCAAGAGCGATATCATTGGCAGCAATCTCTTGGCTTTGATCAGTCACTTGTAGACTTGTATGTTCTTCATTGACGAACTCGAGACGTGCATCGGCAATCTTCCTAATCACAACAACTTTTGCTGTCTCCCGTTGGTAATAGCTGATTTCGCGGTAAATAGCCCATGCCTGTTGCGCGTGACGACCAGAGATAATAATGGGCTCGCGACCATCGATAAGCCGACGCCCCTGAACATTGCCAATCACACGACTGACCGTTTTGCTCGCATCAGCATCGATAATTTGAACCTGAGTTAAATCGAAAGGATTTTGCGCAAAGTCGGAAGGGTACGAAGCGGTACTGTGTTGATGATGGATAGTTGGGCTTAGTTTGACTATTGGCTTTTCTGGCAACGCCTCTGTTTGAGCGATGGCGAGATTAACAAATCCAAGCAAAGCAAACCCAAAAACACTCAAGCAAATGCGCAGCATAGTTTTAACTCCTAATCAGCTATCTATCTCAGCGACATTCCCTCTAAATCTGAGCGTTAACAACAAAGAGAAGCGACTCAAAAAACGCATTGATGCTGTCATTTGAGATGTAAAATGTCTAGAATTGAGCCAACGAGGTTTATCCTGATTCGGCACAGTTCAACATTTCGAGTGTATATGTCTGTATTACAAGTATTAACATTCCCAGATGATCGCCTACGCACCGTGGCTAAGCCAGTTGCAGAGGTGACACCTGAGATTCAAAAGTTCGTTGATGACATGATTGAAACCATGTACGACGAAGAAGGTATTGGTCTGGCAGCAACCCAGGTTGATTTCCACCAGCGCATTGTTGTTATCGATATCTCTGAAACCCGCGATGAGCCAATGGTTCTGATCAACCCGGAAATCATCGAAAAGCGCGGTGAAGACGGGATTGAAGAGGGCTGCTTATCGGTTCCTGGTGCACGAGCATTAGTGCCACGTGCAGCGGAAGTAACGGTCAAAGCTTTAAACCGTGAAGGTGAAGAATTTACCTTTGATGCTGATGATCTATTGGCAATTTGTGTTCAGCACGAACTTGACCACTTAGAAGGCAAACTGTTTGTCGATTACCTTTCGCCACTGAAGCGTAAGCGTATTCAAGACAAGCTTGCTAAGATCAAGCGTTTCAACGAAAAGAACGCGAACAAAGCCTAAGCGCCAACTAATAGAAGGAAGGTACCTTGAGCAAACCTTTGAAAATTGTTTTTGCTGGTACTCCGGATTTCGCCGCCCGTCACTTGGCGGCGTTGTTGTCTTCGGAGCACGACGTTATCGCTGTTTACACACAGCCAGATCGCCCAGCAGGTCGCGGTAAAAAACTAACCGCCAGCCCAGTAAAAAACATCGCTCTTGAGCATGACATCCCAGTATTCCAACCTGAGAACTTTAAATCTGACGAAGCAAAACAGCAGCTTGCAGATTTGAACGCAGATATCATGGTTGTGGTTGCTTACGGCCTATTGCTTCCCCAATCGGTGCTTGATACGCCAAAACTTGGTTGTATCAACGTTCACGGTTCAATCCTACCTCGCTGGCGCGGCGCTGCTCCAATTCAACGCTCGATTTGGGCGGGAGATGCCGAAACGGGTGTCACTATCATGCAGATGGATATCGGTTTAGATACTGGTGACATGCTTAAAATTGCCACCCTGCCAATCGAAACGAGCGATACCAGTGCGACCATGTACGAAAAGCTCGCAGAGCTTGGTCCTGACGCTTTAGTAGAGTGTTTGGCGGATATTGCTAAGGGTAAAGCCGTACCTGAAAAGCAAGACGATGCTTTAGCTAACTACGCCAAGAAGCTTAGCAAAGAAGAAGCTCGCATTGATTGGAACGACGATGCTGAGCATATTGAGCGCTGCGTTCGTGCTTTCAACCCGTGGCCAATGAGCCATTTTGAAGCTGCTGAAAACAGCATCAAAGTTTGGCAAAGCCGAGTTGACGACCAAGCAACAGACAAGCCAGCTGGTACTATCCTACAAGCAGACAAAACGGGTATCTACATTGCCACAGGTAACGGCGTACTGGTTTTAGAACAGCTACAAGTACCAGGTAAAAAAGCGATGTCAGTTCAAGACATTTTGAACTCTCGCGCAAGTTGGTTCGAAGTAGGAACTCAACTCATCTAACTTTCCCGCAGGGAACAAGTACATTTCGAGGGTGGAGACACCCTCCCTTAGTTTAAGGTATTCCATCATGAATGTTCGCGCAGCTGCTGCAAACGTCCTATTTCAAGTGGTCGACAAAGGCCAATCCCTTTCACACGCCTTACCTGCGGCGCAAAAGACCATCAGACCAAGAGACCATGCTCTCTTGCAAGAGATCTGTTACGGCGCGCTTCGCTACCTACCACGACTAGAATCTATCGCTAATGAGCTGATGGAAACGCCGCTAAAAGGGAAAAAACGCGTTTTCCACCACTTGATTCTTGTCGGTATTTACCAGCTTAGCTTCATGCGCATTCCTGCTCACGCAGCCGTTGCTGAAACGGTCGAGGGAACGAAAACGCTTAAAGGCCCAAGTCTACGCGGATTGATCAATGCCGTGCTGCGCAGTTACCTTCGTGACCAAGAAGAGCTTGATGAGAAGGCAGTGAGTCACAACGCGGGCAAATACGGTCATCCAAACTGGCTACTCAACATGCTACGCGACAGCTACCCAGAGCAATGGGAACAGTTGGTTGAAGCCAATAACAGCAAAGCGCCAATGTGGCTGCGAGTAAACCGCCAACATCACACCCGCGATGAATACCTTGAACTGCTGAAAGATGAAAACATTGAATTCAGCATTCACCCAGAAGCCAGTGATGCCATAAAATTGGCCTCGCCTTGTGACGTAACGCTTCTTCCAGGTTTCGATCGTGGTTGGGTATCGGTACAAGACGCTGCTGCTCAGTTGTCAGTCAACTACTTACAGCCACAAAATGGTGAGTTGATTCTCGATTGCTGCGCTGCGCCCGGTGGTAAAACCGCGCATATTCTTGAGCATACCGAAGACACTGAAGTCGTTGCGATTGATTGTGATGCCAAGCGCCTTGATCGCGTTTATGACAATTTAGAACGACTTCAACTACGTGCTGACGTTATTTGTGGCGATGCTCGCTATCCTCAACAGTGGTGGACTGGCGAGAAATTTGACCGAATTCTGCTCGATGCGCCATGTTCTGCAACGGGAGTTATTCGACGCCACCCTGATATTAAGTGGTTACGTCGAGCAAACGACATCGATGCCTTGGCTGAGCTGCAAAGTGAAATAATGGATGCGATGTGGGGGCAGCTAAAACCGGGCGGTACTATGGTTTACGCTACGTGCTCAATCACTCCAAAAGAGAATGTACTGCAAGTAAAAGCTTTCCTTGAGCGCACGAATGACGCAACCTTAGTTGGCTCAGACGTAAACAACCCTGGACGTCAAATTTTACCAGGGGAAGAGGATATGGATGGTTTCTACTATGCCGTCCTAACCAAGAAAGCGTAATATGACATGGTGACAACTTAGGTTGTCACCATTTAGCTAGTTAAGCGAGAGTAGTGTATGAAAATCATCATCCTTGGTGCGGGTCAGGTTGGCGGCACATTGGCAGAAAACCTCGTTGGTGAAAACAACGACATCACCATTGTTGACCGTGACTCCGATCGTCTGCGTGAACTGCAAGATAAGTATGACCTACGCGTAGTCAATGGGTACGCAAGCCACCCGGATGTGCTGCGTGAAGCTGGCGCTCAAGATGCTGATATGTTAGTTGCCGTCACCAATATGGATGAGACAAACATGGCTGCCTGTCAGGTGGCATTTACTCTATTTAACACGCCTAACCGTATAGCACGTATACGCTCTCCTCAATACCTAACCGAAAAAGAAGCACTCTTTCAATCCGGTGCGGTTCCGGTCGATCATCTAATCGCACCTGAAGAGCTGGTTACTAGCTACATCGAGCGCCTAATCCAATACCCGGGTGCTTTGCAGGTAGTCAGTTTCGCCGAGCAAAAAGTCAGCTTGGTTGCAGTAAAAGCCTACTACGGCGGTCCACTAGTAGGTAACGCACTGTCTGCCCTGCGTGAGCATATGCCCCATATTGATACTCGTGTAGCTGCGATTTTTCGTCAAGGTCGACCAATTCGTCCTCAGGGCACTACCATCATTGAAGCCGATGACGAAGTGTTCTTTGTCGCAGCCAGTAACCACATCCGCTCAGTCATGAGTGAGCTGCAGCGTTTAGAGAAACCATACCGTCGAATCATGATTGTCGGTGGCGGCAACATAGGCTCAAGCCTTGCTCGCCGCTTAGAGCATCTATACAGCGTTAAACTGATCGAGCACAGCTATCAACGTGCGGAAAAACTTTCTGAGGAGTTAGAGAACACGATTGTCTTCTGTGGTGATGCCGCCGATCAGGAACTACTAGCGGAAGAGAACATCGATCAGGTTGACGTGTTTATCGCCCTCACCAACGAAGATGAAACCAACATCATGTCAGCCATGCTCGCTAAGCGTATGGGTGCGAAGAAAGTCATGGTACTAATTCAACGTGGCGCTTACGTCGATTTGGTACAAGGTGGCGTGATTGATGTGGCGATATCTCCACAACAAGCGACTATCTCTGCACTACTGACTCACGTCCGCCGAGCGGACATTGTTAATGTTTCTTCTCTACGTCGCGGGGCAGCGGAGGCGATCGAAGCAATAGCCCATGGTGATGAAACGACATCTAAAGTCGTGGGTCGCGCTATCGGCGATATCAAACTACCACCTGGCACCACCATAGGTGCGATTGTACGTGGTGAGGAAGTACTTATTGCCCATGACCGTACCGTTATCGAGCAAGATGACCACGTGGTCATGTTCTTGGTCGACAAGAAATACGTTCCAGATGTAGAAGCTCTGTTCCAACCGAGTCCGTTCTTCCTTTAGGCAAAGGCTATGGTCAATTTCCGTCCTGTCCTGTTTGTTATAGGGCTAGTGCTATCCAAGCTGGCTCTATTTATGTACGTGCCCACCTTGGTCGCGTTTGTCACTGGCACCTCTGGATTTCTCGAATTTGGTCAGGCAGTTATTATCACCCACCTTGCCGCCTTCGCGTGTTTGACTATAGGGCGCACCAAGCGGTTTAAGCTCAGTGTACGCGATATGTTCCTCATAACCAGTCTAGTGTGGACGATTGCGAGTGCGTTTGCGGCTCTGCCCTTTGTGTTTATCAACCACATTAGCTTTACCGATGCCTATTTTGAAACTATGTCCGGTATCACGACGACGGGCTCTACCGTTCTTAGCGGACTCGATAATATGGCACCTAGCATTTTACTATGGCGTTCAATACTGCAATGGCTAGGTGGCATAGGCTTTATCGTCATGGCAGTAGCAGTTCTACCTATGCTCAACGTCGGTGGTATGAAGCTATTCCATACCGAATCTTCCGACTGGTCAGATAAAAGTAGTCCGCGCGCTAAAACCGTAGCTAAGAATATCGTTGCGGTGTACCTCGCCCTTACCCTACTTTGCATCATCGGGTACCTATTTACGGGAATGACGCTATTTGAAGCGATCAATCACGCCTTTACCACCTTATCGACCGGGGGCTACTCCACGTCCGACGGATCAATGAACCATTTCTCTAATGGTGCCCATTGGGTAGCAACACTCTTTATGTTTCTCGGTGGCTTACCATTCTTACTCTTTGTCGCGGCAATCAGAAAGCGTCAATTCAGAGAGCTATTACGAGACGCTCAAGTACGAGGATTTAGCTATCTGTTCTTGGTCAGCAGTTTGATTATTGCGGCTTGGTTGGTGATTCGAGATGGCTACACGACATTAGATGCACTGCGCGTGTCGATGTTCAACATAGTTTCTGTGGTAACCACAACTGGATTTGGTTTAGAGGATTTCACCGCTTGGGGTGCGCTACCGACCACCCTATTTGCTTTCCTTATGATGGCAGGGGCATGCTCAGGGTCGACGGCAGGGGGAATTAAAATCTTCCGCTTCCAAATTGCGATCACACTTCTTAACAAGCAGATGATGAAACTGATTCACCCATCTGGCGTATTCGTTCAACGCTACAACCAACGCCCTGTCAATGACGATATCGTCCGTTCTGTCGTGGCGTTTGGTTTGACCTTCTTCATCACTATTATCGCCATCGCGGGCGGCTTAAGTGCGATGGGGCTCGATCCAGTTACGAGTATCTCTGGCTCAATTACTGCAGTCGCTAACGTCGGGCCAGGAATGGGATCGGTCATCGGCCCAACAGGTAACTTCGCTCCACTGCCAGATGCAGCGAAATGGTTGCTAAGTTTGGGGATGTTAATGGGCAGGTTAGAAATTCTCACCCTATTAGTACTGTTTTTTCCCGCCTTTTGGCGTCGTTAAGGAATATTATGAAATCGATAGTTGCAACCGTTTTATGCATCATTAGTAGCCTGGCCTATGCCGCTCAAACCGTTACCCTAACGGATGGGCGTCAAGTTCTGCTCAATGATGACTTTACTTGGCAATACGTTGCGCCCGCCAATTCAGAGGCACCATCGGCCTCAACCAGTCACTCCGGACAACCGGCAGTGAAAGCGACGATCGCGACAATTCCCGTAATTGAAAAAAAACTCGGCACCGTCATTGAACTAGGCAATCCCAAGCCCATCATGCAACTATCTGATTCTGGAGTCGATGTATTGCTTGGTTCAGCTCGCTATGAGTCTGGACAGTTGATAATCCCTACCTCACTGACCAACCAAAGCTCACAATCCATCATCATGGTAGAGCTAGACGTTGAATTGACTGGACCATCAGGCAATGTCATCGAGAGGAAAAAAGTAAAAGTATGGACATCAATTAAGCGCATGGCAGATACCTACCTACGTCCTCAGCAGGCCCAAACAGGTAAAGCGATTCAATTCTCGGTCGAGCGCGCGCAGCACTATCAACTCAATGCTGAAATCACTACTGTCGAATCTCGCTAAATAGGGTCGACATAGAAATAGATAGCAAAGAAGTGGCAGGCGCATCCCGCCAAGACAAAACCATGCCAAATAGCGTGGTTATAAGGGATGCGCTTTGCAACATAAAAGATCACTCCCAATGAGTAGATCACTCCCCCAACTGCGAGCAGAGTCAATCCACCGACCTCTATGTTCATCGCCAATTGGTAAATCACGATCAAGGATAACCATCCCATCGCCAGATAAGTGACCAATGACAACTTCTTAAAACGGTAAACAAACGCCAACTTCATCACAATGCCAAATAACGCGATACCCCATATCACTGCCATTAAACCAACGGCGAGCGGTGTTCGTAAGCTCACCAAAAGAAATGGTGTGTAACTGCCCGCAATAAGCAGGTAGATGGCACAATGGTCGAAGG
The DNA here is from genome assembly GCF_036533755.1 of Vibrio sp. M260118. Classification (NCBI taxonomy): domain Bacteria; kingdom Pseudomonadati; phylum Pseudomonadota; class Gammaproteobacteria; order Vibrionales; family Vibrionaceae; genus Vibrio; species Vibrio sp. M260118. The sequence goes on from NZ_JATABG010000001.1 coordinate 15,231, forward strand.
TTTTCAGCGCTCGTTTAGCACGTTTGTATGGGATTGCATGGTAGAGAGTCGAAGCCAAAAACAGCACAATCATGCTGGTGCCATAGATACTCATACTCGTTAAAGTCAGTACATCGGCATTGTGCGTGGTCGATTTAATCAGTAACAGCACCAAGCCGACAATACTCAGCACCATACCAAAAGCATGGGTCAGTGTATTGGCAAACTCTTCTTTAGCGCTGTATTCAGAGGGAGAATTGACAGACATACATGCTCTACTCTGGGTAAAGTGGAATAATTACTCCAGAGTATCGCACATTAAGCTTACACTTGTAAGCTGAAAGTTTTTAAGATTAGGTTACGAATGCGCATCCAAATAAGCAACCACTTGTGCGCCTGCCTCTTGCGCCGAAGTATGCAGAGGAATTTCCATCTGACGCTTCAGATCTCCCAAGCCTAATAGACTCGCAAGCATGCCTTTCGCACCTTGCCTATGGCGATCAATTTCAAACCACATTTGCAAGGTGTCTTCTGTGCGATAGGCGACGACTTCAAGCTCTCGCCAACGTCCATGGAAAGGCCCTGTAGTCGGAACAAACTCAAACTCCTGGACAAAAGGCATCGCGAATCCGTCTACCTCTTCACACTCGACCTGACGAATACGTAACCCCTGCTCTTCAAGTGCAGTAAAGATACCATCAAGCAATGGATCTGGCCTGACTGTGAGGATGTCTTTATCGGTTGGGTCTTTAGCCATCGCAATATCTAAGCCTGTCTCTAGCCACACCTTAGAGTCACCGATCGTTACAGGCGTGTTCCACGGCACATCAAGCTCTATTTCAAAATCACGAGACTCCCCAGGCGCAATAGTAAATGCATAAGGCAATGACCACTTAGCCAATACATAACTTGCAGGAACACGACGCATTCTACTTGCCTTGTGTTTATCCTTATCTGGATTTTCTGGGACTTCTTTGATGTAACGACAATAGAGCTTCAGATCTATGTTATCGATCTCTTGCGCAGTTGAGCCACCATAAACGTGGATGGTGATATTCACTTTTTGTCCTGGATACAAAACTTCTTGCTGCAAGACAGAATCGACCTTGGCCGATCCGATACCAAAACTGGCCAGGGTTTTCTTAAACAACGACATCAATACCTCCTTGGCACAAATAAAACCATTCGATCACTTTCATACTAATCTGCTTTGCTGTATCACTACCACAGACATCTTCACATATTTGTATCGATTCGTAATCGATTAAATATCGACCAACCGAGTTGATAGTGCTAATCTAATTGTTGATATGCTTGCATATCAACATTCCTGATTAATAGTACGGATTGGCGCAAGCCAAAAGAGCTTAGTTTCAGCAATGAATCAAGCCCATAATTAATCAGGCCATTACATTGGCAATGGATATGCCTGACAGTTAGGTAACTTAATGCGCCCAACAACAGTCAGGTTTTCGCACACGAACCGCAGTGCGATGCGCCGCCGCAGTGGATTTGTTTCTACTCCAGTGGCAAAAAGATCAGCTCCAGCAATGACTTTGGTCGAAAAAACCGCCCTAATGGCAGTAACTACAGCGAAAGTCACCAAGGCAGCTTAATTAAAAAGCGCAGCGCTGACTGCGCTTTTTTCTTACCTTCATTTCTTCAATTTGATACCTTTAGCAGCAAACCATTATAAATATTGTGGAGAAAGCCGATGAAGTGTCACCGTATTGAGGAGCTATTAGAGCTACTAGAGCCTGAATGGCAAAAAGACCAAGACCTTAATCTTCTGCAAATGATTGTTAAATTAGCCCAAGAGGCTGGTTACGAAGGTAAGCTAGAAGACCTGACTGATGATGTTCTTATCTATCACCTAAAAATGCGCAACAGCGAAAAAGATGAAATGATACCTGGCCTTAAAAAAGACCAAGAGGATGACTTTAAAACTGCTATTTTGCGTGCGCGTGGTCTTATCGACTAACCCTAGTATTACTCACTAAAAGCGACCTTGGTCGCTTTTTTTATATCTGTTTGATTCCAGAACTCAAACTGTTAGGCGATTTATTTATAAAACTGCAGTGTTCTTTGTTGTTAAAGGTTGATAGCGTTAAAGAAATAAAAATGTTATTGCGTATATAATCGCCGTCCATAAGAGCTTACTAAAATAGCAATGTCGACAGAGTGTGAAACCAATAAATCACACCATTTAGCCCAGAAGGAAGCGTAATGAGTCAGGATAAAATCGATATCAAAGATGTGACTCCCAAGACCTTTAACCCCAAGACACACAAAACTAAAGGGGACAGGTTCAACCCAAACAACCGCATTTACGTACGTGAAAGCAAAGGTACCTTTCAGAAATTGCGCCGCTATGGTGGCTGGTTCCTGTTAGTCCTTTTCGCACTAATACCTTGGCTCCCTTATGGTGAGCGACAAGCTGTACTGCTCGATATCGGTAATCAGCAATTTAACTTCTTTGGTACCACACTCTACCCTCAAGACCTTACTCTGCTAGCACTGCTATTTATGATCGCAGCATTTGGCCTGTTTTTTATCACTACCTTTTTAGGTCGAGTCTGGTGTGGTTACTTGTGTCCACAAACCGTGTGGACCTTTATGTACATTTGGTTCGAAGAGAAACTCGAAGGCAGTGCCAACAAACGCCGTAAGCAAGACTCAGGAAAACTCACGGGTAACTTAGCGCTGCGCAAAGGTGTTAAGCACCTCGCATGGTGGGCAATAGCGCTGGCGACAGGTTTTACCTTTACCGGTTACTTTGTGCCAATCAAAGATCTAGTAGTCGGTTTCTTCACCTTAGATGCCGAGTTTTGGCCGATATTCTGGGTGCTGTTCTTTGCTATTTGTACCTACGCCAATGCTGGGTGGATGCGCTCGATTGTCTGTATCCATATGTGCCCTTACGCGCGCTTCCAATCCGCTATGTTTGATAAAGATACCTTTATCGTTGGCTACGATACCAAACGTGGCGAAGCTCGCGGGCCACGTTCACGCAAAGCCGATCCAAAAGCGTTAGACTTGGGTGATTGTATCGACTGTGACCTATGTGTTCAGGTCTGCCCTACCGGTATTGATATCCGCGATGGTCTTCAATACGAGTGTATTAACTGTGGCGCTTGTATCGATGCATGTAACCAAACCATGAGCCGTATGGGCTATGAGAAAGACTTAATCAGCTACACCACTGAACATCGCTTGTCCGGTAAGCACACCAAGGTTGCGCGCCCTAAGCTGCTTGGCTACGGGGCTGTGTTACTGGTGATGATTGGCCTGTTCTTTGTCCAAGTCGCCAGTGTTGAACCAGCAGGCTTAAGTGTTCTACGTGATAGAAATCAGCTATTTCGCGTGAATGGTTTAGGCGAAATAGAAAACACCTACACGCTGAAGATCATCAATAAAACTCAACAGGAACAAGAGTATAAGCTCACTGTTGAAGGTCTCAGCGACGTCTCTTGGTATGGCAAGCAAACTATCCAAGTGGAACCGGGCGAAGTACTGAGTCTACCGATGAGCTTAGGCGTCAATCCCGACAAACTCAGCTCTCCAGTTTCAACAATTCAGTTTATACTGTCCGATAGCGAAGACTTCACGATTGAAGTAGAGAGCCGCTTTATCAAGAAACTCTAAGCGCAATCTACTAACAAATATGGAAAGAGGCTCAGCAATGAGCCTCTTTTATTTTATGACACAGCAAGCCTTTAACTTTGATGCTTTGACACCTGACTTTATGTGGTATGCCCTCGAGAGCATTGGTATTCGGGCCGAGTCTGGATTTTTAGCTCTCAACAGCTACGAAAACCGCGTCTACCAGTTTACCGATGAAGAGCGCCAGCGCTATGTGGTCAAGTTTTATCGCCCGGAACGCTGGAGCCAAGAGCAGATCCAAGAAGAACACGACTTCACCCTCGAACTAATTGAGTCTGAGATTCCCGTTGCACCTCCTGTGATTCTCAATGGTCAAACGCTCCATCACTACCAGGGTTACCTTTTTGCTCTGTTTGAAAGTGTTGGTGGCCGGCAATTTGAAGTCGACAATCTAGAGCAGTTAGAAGGGGTTGGGCGCTTTTTAGGTCGAATCCACAAAGTAGGCGCAAAGCATACTTTCAAGCATCGCCCAACTATTGGGCTCGAAGAGTATGTCTATCAGCCACGCAAACTGCTGCAAGATTCTCAGTTCATTCCGATGCACTTAGAAAATGCGTTTTTCAATGACCTCGACTTGCTGATTAAGTGCTTAGCAAACCACTGGAATGATTCAACCAACACCATTCGCCTGCACGGTGACTGCCACCCTGGCAATATTCTATGGCGCGACGGCCCTATGTTTGTCGACCTTGATGATTCACGTAATGGTCCGGCGATACAAGACTTGTGGATGCTATTAAGTGGAGAACGCGCCGATAAGCTGATGCAGCTTGATATTATTTTGGAAGCGTATGAGGAGTTCAACGACTTCAACCCGAGTGAATTGAAACTAATCGAGCCACTTCGCGGTCTACGTATGGTGCACTACATGGCATGGTTAGCAAAACGGTGGCAAGATCCTGCTTTTCCTCTCGCTTTCCCTTGGTTTAATGATCCAAAATATTGGGAGAGTCAGGTACTTGCTTTTAAGGAGCAAATTTCTACACTAGATGAGCCACCTCTTTCGCTTATGCCGCAGTGGTAATAGAACCTAATTAATGGAGTATAATAATGAAAAAACTGTTCACACTTGTCGTTTCCTTACTACTTAGCTTGTCAGTTCATGCTGAACAGTTCAAGGAAGGTGAACATTACCAAGTTCTCGACCTTGAAGCCTCGAAAAAGCCAACCGTCACAGAATTCTTTTCGTTCTACTGCCCTCACTGCCACAGCTTTGAGCCATTGATTGCGAACCTAAAAACTAAGCTTCCAGAAGGGGTTAAACTACAAAAGAATCACGTTTCTTTTATGGGTGGAAACATGGGCATGTCGATGAGCAAAGCTTACGCGACTATGGTTTCTCTCAAGGTAGAAGACAAAATGTCTGCGGTGATGTTTAACCGTATTCACAACCTCAAGCAAGCGCCAAAGAATGACGAGCAGTTGCGTCAGATCTTTATCGATGAAGGTATTGATGCGAAAAAATATGACGCCGCTTTTAACGGCTTTGCGGTAGATTCAATGGTTCGTCGCTTTGACAAGAACTTCAAGCAAGCAGGGATTCAAGGTGTGCCAGCAGTTGTGGTCAATAATCGCTACTTGGTTCAAGCTCGTTCCGCTGAAGAGTTCTACGAGATTGTTAACTTCCTACTGAAAAAATAACGATTCAGATGGGAGTTCAACGCGCAAGTTGAGCTCCCTCTACTGTTTGTATATCTTTTCTAAAGCCCTATCCTTTTGTTGCCAAACATCACCTAGCCACTGCTGAAACTGACGTTTATATGGCTTATCGTTAAAGTAATCCCCTCGCACTTGCTCATCGACTGGTAATACTTGTGTGCGAACCACTATCTTGGTCATCCTGCCCATTAATACATCTTTAAACGGTTTATCCGTGTTATCAGGATAAGCCAAAGTAACATCAATGATGTTTTCAAATTGGTCCCCCATTGCCGCTAATGTGTAAGCAATACCACCGGTTTTGGGTTGCAAAAGATATTGATAGCCCGCTTTGGTCTTGCGCTGCTTATCCAGTGTAAAACGTGTGCCTTCGACGTAGTTCACAACTGTGGTCGGTGTGTGCTTGAACTTGGCACAAGAACGACGCGTCGTTGCTAAATCTTGACCACGCTTTTCTGGGTGACGAATCAAGTATTCGCGCGAGTATCGACGCATGAAAGGCATATCCAATGCCCAACAAGCCATACCAATGAATGGAACATAAAGCAGTTGCTGCTTAAGAAAAAACTTAGGCATAGGGATGCGATCTTTGAACACACAGCACAGTACAACAATGTCGGTCCAACTAAGGTGATTGCTGATCATTAAGTACCAGCCATCTTTTTTAAGCTCTTCACCACCTTGAACATCCCATTCCACGCGGTTAGAGACATTGAGAATGACAGCATTAATTGTCGCCCACAACCACATGATTTTATTCGCTAACTGGGTGGCGTACGCTTTAAGTACAGCTGTTGGCAAAACCAACTTAACAATGGCTACCACACAGATCGCAATTGAGCAAAGCGCGGAGTTGAAGATAACCAAACTAGCATTTAGAACAAGGAGTAAGTGAGCCAACATAAGATAAATAATTGTGATGTATTAAAAAATTAACAAACTTTCATTGATGAATAATAGAGCAGCGTGTGATTATACAAATCATTGGAAAGTTTGAAACTACTCTAACTATGGTCAGAGTAGTTCTATTACTCTTCAACCAGATCGAATCAGTGACTAGGTTGACACTATGGAGAATCCATAATGATAATAAGATCCACTCTTATTGCTTTCGCAATACTGAGTAGCACGCCCGCGATGGCGAAAATTTCTAGCTCAGGAGGCATTAGCGGAGAACTCTCTCTCAGTGCTGGTTTTACCGCTTCTGAATCTAACTTTAATACCGACAACAGCGCGACAATTACCGACAATACCCAAAAAGGCGAAAGCGACAGCAAATTTATACCTGTCCTTTTAGGTAATGTCGCTTACACGTTTGGTCAGGGTCTAGATAAGCAAATCTATATGGGTACCTCTCGCGAAGATATTGCGATTGGTACACTGGCATTAGAGCTAGGCTTTAAGCAGCAACTGGCCAATGGCACCGTTATCGATGCCTCTTTCCTGCCAACCATAATGTCAGGAGAGACTTGGGATGACCCATTTGAGGTAGGAAGCGCTCGTGGCGTGACCGATGAAGAGGGCAACGCCTACCGTCTCAGATTTGCCAACATCGGCAACTCTGGTTTTACCTTAGATACCGCCTACGCAGTCAAAGAGATAGACAACGAAAAATCCGGTCACCAAGCGTATTCTAGTTCTACTAGCGAGCGAGATTTGCTTAGACGCGATGCAACATCCATATACACCAAAGGTAGTTTCCGCTTCCCTATTAGCCGTGGAACCTTCCTTGCACCATCTGTTACCTATATAAAGAATGATGCAGATGGTGATGCGCTTTCCAATACATCTTGGAAAGGAGAGCTGTCGGTTTTCACAAGCTTTGACCGCCATCAACTTGTACTGACCGCTGGTTACACAGGTCGAAGCTACGACGCTTCACACCCAGTCTACGATGTTGTTCGAGACGATGATGAGTTGAGCCTATTTGCAGCATACGAGTACAAGGGGTTAATGGGATGGGATAACTGGTCACTTATCTCGTTCGCTGGCTATGGTCAAACTGACTCCAACATTGATTTCTACGATGAAAAGAGCATGATCTTCTCGGTCGGTGTTAACTGTCAGTTCTAAACTCACTCACCAGCATTATCACACAGCTTGGGCCGTCAACTGACGCAGAAGACGGTCCATAGCACGATAACCTAATGCTTCAGCTAAGTGACTACGCTCAATGCTACTCGAATTCTCGAGGTCAGCAATAGTGCGCGCGACTTTGATAATCCGGTGATAAGCACGAATCGATAGCCCTAGTCGGTGCAGTGCAGTCTCTAAAAATTGTGCATCTTGCTTATGCAATGGGCAGAAACGCTCAATCTCCCGGCTGCCTAACAGGGCATTGACCTTGCTTGAACGCACAAGCATCTTCTCTCTCGCTACCAACACTCGTTCACGCACCACTTGGGTCGACTCGCCTCTATCGCCACCTTCCGCGAGCGTGCCTTTAGGTAGAGCAGGAATCTCAAGCGACATATCGAACCTATCTAACAAAGGACCAGACAATCGACTTAAATAGCGCAATATGGTTTGCGGATTGGCGCGTGATTGGTTTCCTTCGTAATAACCTGTTGGGCTTGGGTTTAGCGCACCTACCAATTGAAATCGAGCAGGGAAACGTGTTTTCCCTTGAGCGCGCGAGATAATGATCTCACCAGATTCTAGTGGTTCCCGCAGCGAGTCGAGAACTTTACGCTCAAACTCGGGCATTTCATCGAGGAAGAGCAAACCATTGTGTGCCAAAGAGATTTCACCAGGTCGGGGGATTGAGCCTCCTCCAACCAAAGCTGCCATAGAGCTTGAATGGTGCGGCGCCCTAAACGGGCGCTGTTTCCAATTGTGAGCATTGATCTCCTGCTGAGTCAGAGAAGCCACCGATGCTGACTCTAGCGCCTCACTGTCAGACATCTCTGGCAGCAAATCACACAAACGTGATGCGAGCATGGTCTTGCCTGTTCCGGGAGGGCCAAGGAATAACAAGTTATGATTACCAGCGGCTGCGATCTCTAAAGCACGCTTTCCTTGTTGCTGGCCTATGATGTCTTGTAAGTCACGTTGATTGCTAGGCTTAATGTCAGCCTGCTCTGTTTGATGCAACGAGAGCTTTTGTTGACCACATAAGTCAGCACACACTTCAAGCAGGCTTTGCGCCGACTTGTGTCTATCAGCACCCACTAACGCAGCCTGATCGCCATTACTATGTGGCACCACCAAACTGCGCTTTGCCTGATTAGCCGCTAACGCAGCGGGAAGAACCCCTTTGACACTTCTAAGCTCCCCAGACAGGGCTAACTCACCAATAAACTCTTGATGGTTCAACTCATTAACCGGGATCTGCTCAGAAGCGGCTAATATCCCTAACGCAATTGGCAGATCAAACCGCCCACCCTCTTTGGGCAGATCAGCAGGTGCGAGGTTGACCGTTATTCGTTTGGCCGGGAATTCAAAGCGTGAGTTAATAATCGCGCTACGCACCCTATCGCGCGACTCTTTCACCGTCGTCTCAGGTAAGCCCACCAACATAAAACCAGGCATTCCATTACTGATATGCACTTCGACCGTGACTGATGGTGCTTCGACCCCAACACAAGCTCGGCTATGAATGATCGCTAAGCCCATTAAAAAATCATCCTTTTCTTACTCATTATTTATTCCCTTGATAGTTCATCGTTTTAGTTATCAAGGTTGTTATATAGCTTGAAGAGTTGATGAAAGAATGTGAAAAAAGAATGAGTTTTTGCTTGTCATTTAGCGGAAATGTATGTTACCACTAGAGACGCAAACATTTTCGTGCCCAAATAAGCACAGATAACTAAAGAAATAACAATGAACTTTAACGCCCGCATTAACGCACTGATTGCCCTGATTATCGTGGTCATTATTGACACCGCGCGGGGTAGAGTGGGCGAAAAATAACCACAGATTCAAAAAAACCCCCGCACTGAAAAGTCCGGGGGTTTTTTTACAATTAGTACGCTGAGAATTTGGCAGACATTTTATAAAGCTCGGAAAACAAGAGCTATAGGAAGAACGGGAGCGCACATGACGTGCAACACAACGCAATATCAACAAATGCTTAAAGGAGGCTCACAATGACAGGTGCCGAGTTAGTCGTTGCCGCCTTAAAGCAGCAAGGAATTAATACTGTATTTGGTTACCCGGGTGGTGCCATCATGCCAATCTACGATGCCCTCTATGATGGCGGCGTCGAACACATCCTATGTCGACACGAACAAGGTGCGGCAATGGCAGCGATTGGGATGGCTCGCTCGACTCAAAATGTGGCTGTGTGTATGGCAACATCTGGGCCAGGCGCAACCAACCTAGTGACGGGCTTAGCCGATGCCTTTATGGACTCTATCCCACTCGTCGCCATCACGGGACAGGTTGCCAGTTCTCATATCGGTACTGATGCCTTCCAGGAGATGGATGTCATCGGTATGTCACTATCATGTACGAAACACAGCTACCTAGTGACCGACATCAACGAGCTTGCACCTACACTTGCAGAAGCCTTTGAAGTAGCAAAAACAGGCCGCCCTGGCCCGGTTATTGTCGACATTGCAAAAGATGTTCAATTAGGCCAAGCGCCCGTTCACCTTCTTTCTCCTTTTTCACCACCAACAATGCCTGTAGCAAGCCAAGAAGCTGTGTCTAAAGCACAACAGCTACTATCTCAAAGCTCGCGCCCAGTGCTTTATGTTGGCGGTGGTGTGCAGCTTGGTCATGCCACTGACTCAGTACGTGAGTTCCTACGCTTAAACCCTATGCCTTCAGTGAGCACACTAAAAGGTTTAGGCACCATAGAACGTCATGACCCACACTATTTAGGCATGTTAGGTATGCACGGCACCAAAGCAGCTAACCTAGTTGTTCAAGAGTGTGACCTTCTGATTGCCGTTGGAGCTCGTTTCGATGACCGCGTGACTGGCAAGCTTGATACTTTCGCTCCAAATGCCAAAGTGATTCACATCGACATCGATGCTGCTGAAATCCACAAGCTGCGCCAAGCTAATGCTCCAGTTCGTGGTGAAATACCCGCCGTTCTTCCTCAACTAGAGCTGACTCAAGACATTACACCTTGGGTAAAACACAGTGAAAGCCTTCGTAGTGGGTTCAAGTGGCGCTACGATCACCCAGGTGAGCTTATCTACGCTCCGGGACTATTGAAGCAGCTATCTGACCTAATGCCAGACAGCTCAATTGTTTCCACCGACGTTGGCCAGCACCAAATGTGGGCAGCGCAGCACATTCAGCCTCGTGAGCCACAAAACTTCATCACATCGGCAGGTTTAGGCACCATGGGCTTTGGACTACCTGCGGCGATGGGTGCTGCAGTTGCCCGCCCTGATGACCAGTCTATCCTGATCACCGGTGATGGCTCATTCATGATGAACATTCAAGAACTTGGTACACTTAAACGTCGCCAGATTCCGGTAAAAGTGGTACTACTGAATAACCAACGTTTAGGTATGGTTCGTCAGTGGCAATCGCTGTTCTTTGATGGACGCCACAGTGAAACCATTCTCGATGACAACCCTGATTTCGTTATGCTAGCCAAAGCATTTGATATTCCTGGTAAAACCATCACTAATAAAGAAGAGGTTGAGCCAGCGCTGAAAGAAATGCTAGAAAGTAAAACGTCCTATCTACTTCACGTCCTTATCGACGAAGAAGAGAACGTATGGCCGCTGGTACCGCCAGGTGCGTCGAACAATGAAATGCTGGAGAACACCTAACATGGAAAGATACTTAATCGACATAAAGGCGGATGATAAGCCAGTACTGTTAGAACGTGTTCTTCGCGTAGTACGTCACCGTGGTTTTACCGTTAAACAGGTAGCGGGCACCCAGAACCACGAAAGCAAAGTCGCTAGCGTGGAGATCATTGTTGATAGTGACCGACCGATCTCATTTCTGACCAATCAAATAGAGAAGCTTTGGGACGTAAGAACTGTTGAAGTCACGCAAATTGCGAATGACCAACTCCCAAACAACAATTTACAGCAAAAAATTAGTGCATAAGGAAGGCAATAATGGCTACAAAAACAGCAGACTACATTTGGTTTAATGGTGAAATGGTTCCTTGGGCAGACGCCAACGTGCACGTGCTAACTCACGCCATGCACTACGGTACTTCAGTATTTGAAGGCGTGCGCTGCTACAACACACCAAAAGGCCCAATTGTCTTCCGCCATTTAGAGCACGCAAAACGCCTAAAAGATTCAGCGAAAATTTATCGTTTCCCAATTCCATATACGATTGAAGAGATCATGGAAGCAACTCGCGAAACCATCCGTCAGAACAAACTTGATAGTGCCTACATTCGTCCACTAGGTTTTGTTGGCAATGTTGGTTTAGGCGTGTGCCCACCAGCAGATACTGAAATGGATCTCATCATCGCAGCCTTCCCTTGGGGTTCTTACCTAGGCGAAGAAGCACTAGAAAAAGGTGTTGATGCAATGATCTCTAGCTGGAATCGCGCAGCGCCAAACACTATCCCTACTGCGGCGAAAGCCGGTGGTAACTACCTATCTTCACTACTAGTTGGTGGTGAAGCTCGTCGCCATGGTTACGATGAAGGTATCGCACTTAGCGTTGATGGCTACCTTTCTGAAGGTGCAGGTGAAAACATCTTCGTTATCAAAGATGGCGTGATTACTACGCCTCCAGCGACGAGCGCAATCCTTCCGGGTATCACTCGTGATTCAATTATGACTATTGCTCGTGATCGTGGTTATGAAGTGCGTGAAGCAAACATTGCCCGTGAAGCGCTCTACCTAGCCGACGAAGTCTTTATGACAGGTACTGCAGCAGAGGTCGTTCCTGTTGCTACTATCGATAAGATTGAAGTTGGTTGCGGTAAGCGTGACCCAATCACCAAAGAGCTCCAAGAAGCTTACTTCGGCCTTTTCAATGGCACCACCGAAGACAAATGGGGTTGGCTCGATTACGTTTACCCACAAGACGCAGACAAAGCTTAAAAAAAGCACCGGCAAATATAGGAAGTAACACAATGCCTAAATATAGATCAGCAACCACAACACACGGACGCAACATGGCCGGTGCGCGCGCTTTATGGCGTGCCACGGGCGTTAAAGATGAAGACTTCGGTAAACCGATTATCGCGGTAGTAAACTCATTTACTCAGTTTGTACCAGGCCACGTTCATCTTAAAGACATGGGCCAATTGGTTGCACGCGAAATCGAGAAAGCGGGCGGTATCGCCAAAGAGTTCAACACCATCGCGGTGGATGATGGTATCGCAATGGGTCACGGCGGCATGCTCTACTCACTGCCGTCACGTGAACTGATTGCCGACTCAGTAGAGTACATGGTTAACGCCCACTGTGCCGATGCCATGGTATGTATCTCCAACTGTGACAAAATCACTCCAGGGATGCTAATGGCGTCTATGCGCCTCAACATTCCGGTCATTTTTGTCTCTGGTGGCCCAATGGAAGCGGGTAAAACCAAACTTTCTGATCAAATCATCAAGCTCGACTTAGTTGATGCAATGATTCAAGGCGCAGACCCGAAAGTATCGGACGAGCAGAGTGAACAAATTGAACGCAGTGCATGCCCAACCTGTGGCTCATGTTCAGGTATGTTTACGGCAAACTCGATGAACTGCCTAACCGAAGCACTCGGTCTGTCTCAGCCGGGTAACGGCTCAATGCTAGCAACGCACGCAGATCGCGAAGCACTATTTATCAACGCAGGCAAACGCATCGTTGAACTGACGCGTCGCTACTACGAGCAAGATGATGAGTCTGCCCTACCGCGCAACATTGCCACTTTCGATGCATTCGAAAACGCAATGGCACTTGATATCGCAATGGGTGGTTCAACTAACACTATCTTACACTTACTCGCAGCAGCACAAGAAGGTGAAGTGGACTTCGATATGGAAGATATCGACCGTCTATCTCGCCAAGTACCTCACCTGTGTAAAGTTGCGCCATCAACGCAGAAATATCACATGGAAGACGTTCACCGCGCGGGTGGTGTTATGGCTATCCTAGGTGAATTGGATCGCGCAGGTCTTCTGCACAATGAGGCTCGCACGGTACTTGGTCTGTCAATGAAAGAGCAGCTCGCGAAGTACGACATCATTCAAACTGAAGACGAAGAGGTACTTAAATTCTTCCGTGCAGGCCCTGCAGGTATCCGTACCACTAAAGCTTTCTCACAAGATTGTCGCTGGGATCGCCTTGATGATGACCGTGTCGATGGCTGTATCCGCGCTAAAGACAACGCCTTTAGTCAAGAGGGTGGCCTAGCAGTACTATCGGGTAACATTGCGCTTGATGGCTGTATCGTTAAGACCGCGGGTGTTGATGAAAGCATCCTTAAGTTCACTGGCCCTGCTGTAGTCTTTGAAAGCCAAGAAGATGCGGTTGAAGGTATCTTAGGTGGCCAAGTTAAAGCGGGTGATGTGGTTATTATCCGTTACGAAGGCCCTAAAGGTGGTCCGGGTATGCAAGAGATGCTTTACCCAACCACTTACCTTAAGTCGATGGGGCTAGGCAAAGAGTGTGCGCTACTAACTGATGGACGTTTCTCTGGTGGTACTTCTGGCCTTTCCATTGGTCACGCTTCACCAGAAGCAGCAAACGGCGGCGCAATTGGTCTGGTTCAACAAGGCGATATTATCGCGATTGATATTCCAAACCGTTCAATTTCTCTAGAAGTTTCTGAACAAGAACTTGCTGAGCGCCGTGCAAAACAAGACGAGTTGGGCTGGAAGCCCGTTGACCGTCAACGTGAAGTTTCATTTGCACTAAAAGCTTACGCAAGTATGGCGACCAGTGCTGACAAAGGTGCAGTACGAGACAAATCTAAGCTAGAGGGCTAGCTTATGACTCTGACTAAACAAACTGGCGCAGATTACCTGCGCCAGATCTTAAGAGCTCCAGTCTATGAAGTTGCAACGGTTACGCCATTACAAGAGATGCCTCGTCTCGCCGCGCGTATTGGCAATAACGTCCAGATCAAACGTGAAGACCGCCAGCCAGTTCACTCGTTTAAGCTGCGTGGTGCTTACAACATGGTGGCAAGCCTAACCGATGAGCAAAAATCCGCAGGTGTCATTGCCGCTTCTGCAGGTAACCATGCTCAAGGCATGGCACTTTCTGGCACTAAGCTCGGTATCAAGACCACTATCGTGATGCCAAAAACCACGCCAGACATCAAAGTAGAAGCGGTGCGTGGCTTCGGTGGAAACGTAGTATTGCACGGTAGCAACTTTGATGAAGCGAAAGCCGAAGCAGAGCGTCTATCCGCCGAGAATGGTTATACTTTCGTACCACCATTCGATCACCCACTGGTAATCGCAGGGCAAGGCACCATCGGTATGGAGATGTTGCAGCAGAATGGTCACCTCGACCATATCTTCGTTCCTGTTGGTGGTGGCGGTCTTGCTGCTGGCGTTGCAGTATTGGTTAAGCAGCTAATGCCAGAAATCAAAGTAATAGCCGTTGAACCGGAAGACTCAGCCTGTTTAAAAGCCGCGCTAGATGCTGGTGAACCAGTGGTTCTTGACCAAGTCAGTATGTTCGCTGATGGTGTTGCGGTTAAGCGTATCGGTGAAGAAACCTTCCGCTTATGCCAACAATACATTGATGGACATATCTCGGTTTCAAGCGATGAAATTTGCGCAGCAGTGAAAGATATCTTTGAAGACACTCGTGCGATTGCCGAGCCTTCAGGGGCACTAGCACTAGCTGGGCTGAAAAAGTATGCCGAACAAAACCAACTGAAGGACTGCAACCTAGGTACGGTTCTCTCTGGCGCCAATACTAACTTCCACGGCTTGCGCTATGTTTCAGAGCGTTGTGAGCTAGGTGAAAAACGTGAAGGCTTACTGGCTGTCACCATCCCTGAGCGACAAGGGGCTTTCTTTGAGTTCTGCAACCTGATTGGTGGCCGAGCCGTGACAGAGTTTAACTATCGCTACAACGACGATTCACTGGCTAACATCTTTGTCGGTGTGCGCTTGCAAGGAGGCCAAGAAGAGTTAGACCACATCATTCATGACCTTCGTGAAGGTGGTTATCCTGTTGTTGACCTGTCTGACGATGAGATGGCGAAGCTGCACGTGCGCTACATGATTGGCGGCAAGCCATCTAAGCCACTTAAAGAGCGTTTGTACAGCTTTGAATTCCCAGAGTACCCGGGCGCACTACTTAAGTTCTTAAGTACACTTGGCACTCACTGGAACATCAGTTTGTTCAACTACCGTAACCATGGTGCCGATTATGGCCGCGTGCTGTGTGGATTTGAGCTTGATGAATCTGATCTATCGCGCTTCTCTGCCCATCTACGCGAACTCGGCTATCAATGTAAGGACGAAACCGACAACCCGTCGTATAAGTTCTTCCTTTCTTAAGCCGACCAATCAAGCCCTTAAGTGATTCACTTAGGGGCTTTTTAAGCCCTTAGCCTTGGTAGCAATCCCTTTCCGCTTATACTTTGGTCAAAATGCGTGATACGCATAAATATAATGCTAAAGTTTCATTTTTGTCATACCTGTTTTAGGTCTACACTCTGTTCAGTCAAAAAATGTTTGCTACAGAGTCCTGGAGACCATTATGTTCAACGCACTGATCCTAAACCAAGAAGAAAAACGCACTATCGCTAGCATCGAACAGATCGATGAGACACAACTGCCAGAAGGCGAAGTGCTGATCGATGTTGACTACTCATCATTAAACTACAAAGACGGCCTAGCTATTACAGGCAAAGGCAAAATCATCCGCAACTTCCCAATGGTTCCGGGTATCGACTTAGCAGGTACTGTAGTTAGCTCTGAAGATGGCCGTTACCAAGCCGGTGACAAAGTAGTTCTAACAGGCTGGGGCGTGGGTGAAAACCACTGGGGTGGTATGTCGCAACGTGCACGCCTAAAAGCAGATTGGCTAGTGCCCCTACCAAAAGGCCTAGACAGCAAAAAAGCGATGATGGTAGGTACTGCAGGTTTTACTGGTATGCTGTGTGTTCAAGCGCTACTCGATGCAGGTGTTAAACCAGAAGATGGTGAAGTTTTAGTAACTGGCGCAAGTGGCGGTGTTGGATCTGTGGCAGTAACTCTACTTGCAGAGCTTGGCTACAAGGTGGCCGCATTAACAGGTCGCGTTGAGCAAAATGGTCCACTACTAGAAAAACTAGGTGCAAGTCGCATCATCGACCGTACCGAGTTTGAAGAGCCAGCTCGTCCACTTGAAAAGCAAGTGTGGGCAGGCGCTGTCGATACAGTAGGTAGCAAGGTACTAGCGAAAGTTCTGGCGCAGATGGATTACAACAGCGCGGTAGCGGCATGTGGCCTAGCGGGTGGTTTTGACCTACCAACAACGGTAATGCCATTCATTTTGCGTAATGTTCGTCTGCAGGGTGTCGATTCAGTAATGTGCCCAACAGAAAAACGCATCGCGGCATGGGAGAAGCTGGTTGAGCTACTACCAGAGAGCTACTTTGAGCAAGCATGTACTGAAGTAGAACTAGCAGAAGCACCCAAATACGCTGAAGACATTACCAATGGCCAAGTAACGGGCCGCGTGGTGATCAAGCTATAAGTTAGCCTCAAGAAAAAATAACCTGTGTTGACATTGCGGACAAGTATGCGCAGAAATAGCTCTGCACTTGTCAGCAAGAGTCGCGACTCTCAAGCGACTTGGGAAGCAATGTTGATTCAGGTTATTTAAAAACGCAGCCGCTTAATAAGTCAATCTAGCCCTATATCCTCAATCCGCTTGGCAATTAGGCGACCACACTCTTCCTTTACGATCCCACGCAACCACTCTTGGGCAGGCGAATGCTCACAACGTGGATGCCAAATCATTGAATAATCGAACGGTGTAAACTGAAAAGGTAGAGGCTTGATCACTAGGTCATAGCGCTCTGCGACCAAGTAAGCCAAATCAGCAGGAACGGTAATAATCAACGGCATAGTATCGACTATCGCCAACGCAGCTTCTAAGTGGTAAGCACGTAGCACCATTTTGCGCTTAGGTTGATCAAGCAGAGCACCCTCAATCAAGGCTTTTACACCATCACTAATGGCAATCATTGCATGTGGATAGTTGAGGTAGTCTTCTAAATGCAGCTCTTGATCTGCTAGAGGGTGTTGTTTTGACAGTAAGCACAACACGCCAACACGACCTAATATTTCACTGCGCAATGGCTCGACAGGCCCAATCGGGCGACATATTGCCAAATCAGCGCCTTCATAGGTCAGTTGGTCAGCTAACCTATCATGTTGAAGTGGCAGAAAGTTAAACGAAACGTTAGGCGCTTCTTGATAAATACGCGGCAGTGCAAAAGGTAAGATGGTTTGCATCGCGTAGTCAGTGGTGGCGATATTAAACGTTTGATCACAGCTATGGGGTTCAAACTCGATTGGCGAAAGTAACTGACGTAAAGACTCTAGCGGCTCACCTAAATTACGATCGATCTCCAGAGCTTTCTCTGTCGGAATAAGATGCTGACCTTGGCGAGTAAAGAGTGGATCACCCAACATTTCACGCAAGCGACCTAACACACGGCTCATTGCTGACTGACTAAGGTTTAGACGGCTTGCCGCTTTGCTGACACTACACTCCTCTATAAGCACTCGCAGCGCAACCAATAGGTTGAGATCTCGGCGGTAGATATCTTCTAGTTCCACGCATCACCACATTCATTTAGCTAGACATGGTGTGATTGTACCTTTTTCAGGCAAAAAAAATCCCGCTTTTCAGCGGGGAAGCCCAAGAAAACTGGGGATAGTGTCGGAATGTAGTTGAGCGTAGTGATAAAAACCGAAGTGTAGTTGGAAGCGCTACAGTTCGTTCTCTTTTTCTTCAGATGCACTCGGCCAGCGATGCATCTCAAGCCATATCCCTACGACTGTCGCCCCCATGCCGAGCAAAGGCATAAACGACGACGAGTCTGCTGGTGAACGTAAAACGAGGGCACAAAATGAGATAAAACACAGCACTGAATAGATAGTTAGACGATCTAACGCTGTCAACATACTTGCTCTCCCTGTTAATTGTTACCAACTTGTTAACTAAGTTAAAACAAAATGACCACTTTGCCAAGGGTTATTGAAGATTTTTTTTTCACTAGTATCATCTAGGCCAAATCAGTTACCAAAGATATGACCATGACATTCAATCCACAGCAGGCAAATAAAACCCTAGAGGCAGAAGGACTACGCTGCCCAGAGCCAGTAATGATGGTCAGGAAGACAATTCGTACAATGGAAGATGGCGAAGTACTACTAGTCAAAGCCGATGATCCATCCACCACTCGCGACATTCCAAGTTTCTGTCGCTTTATGGATCATCAATTGATTGGTTCACAAACTGAACAACTGCCTTATCTGTATTTGATAAAGAAAGGAATGGCTTAATCAGCCGTTGCAGAAAGGAAAACGGCAGCCAACTAGGCTGCCGTTAGTTTATTCGTCATATTCGAGTGTGCGCACTTCAGATTGGAGCTGAGTTATCTGCTTCCTCATCGCCCGCATCTCTTCATGCATAGGGATAATGTGCGCGACGCGAATCCATGCTTCAACGGTTAATCCCGTTAAAATAAAGGTTCCGGCTACAATCGGTAACCACATATCAGTCAACACCATCGCCAATAAGCATAGTGCTAAACCAAAGGTGAATAAGTAACTCTGGCTTTTTGGGGTCATCCCCATATAACGTGTAAGCATAGTTTTGCCCTCTCGCTATCATTCACAGAATTAAAATATCATGACAAGTATGACACTAATATGTCAGCGATCACGACTCAGAATGAAATAAACTCAGAGTTTGACCTAGATCTTTTCACTACTAGTTATTGATATTTAACACCAACTTTGCCGATGCTATTGAAACACCGCTGCAGCTGTTGCTAAGACGATAAATAGCAGCGCGGTGATTTTGCGAATCAAATCAAGAGGCATTTTATCTGCTGACAGTTTACCAATCAGAACTACCGGGACGTTCGCGATCAACATACCTATGGTTGTACCTAAAATGACCCAAGTCAGTGCGTCCGCATATTGGGCACCAAGAATTGAAGTTGCGATCTGGGTTTTATCACCAATTTCAGCGACAAAGAATGCGATAAAGCTGGCGATAAATGGCCCGCGATTAGAGATCTCTTCGTCGTCATCAAGCTTATCTGGAATTAACACCCAGCCCGCCATGGCGATAAAGCTCACCACCAGCACCCATTTTAAAACTTCAGGGGAGAGGTAGTCAGCGACAACCACGCCAAGCCATGCCGCTAAAGCATGGTTTGCAATAGTTGCTAAGAAAATGGCCGCGATGATCGGAATAGGTTTGCGGTATCGACTGGCTAAAAGCAGGGATAAAAGTTGAGTTTTATCACCGATTTCCGCCAATGCAACGGTGGTGATAGAAATAGCTAAAACGCTCACGACATGCTCTTCTGGGGTAGGGATTATAATTTTAACCAAAGACAAACCTCATGCCCCACCCCGGTTCATGATGATTTGTCTAAGGTCTTGCTAAACGCGATCGACATTGTTGTGATTAAATTGGTCGATACTTGTCTCGAACGCCATGATGATTTTGCATCAATTATGTTGACGAACGAACTTAACATCCCAGTGTTGATAGTTAAGTAAGCTACTCCCCAAAGACGGCGAAATTCTAACGAGCTGTCAGGCTTTTCTCAAGCGATAAACTGCAAATAAACTCCCTTTTAGGAAAATTTGGACGAATAAGCCATTAAATTTCCATTAAAGGAGAATTTTGGCGAGGAATTAATGAAGATTAGCCCTACTCCCAGGCTAAATATCTCGGTATACTTGATTGTTATTTTTTCTCAATTTTTGACACAAGAATCGCGCGAATTACTATGCAAAATTACGATATCAAAACCTTCCAGGGAATGATCCTCGCGCTGCAGGATTACTGGGCACAAAACGGTTGTACCATTGTTCAACCTCTAGATATGGAAGTAGGTGCAGGCACCTCTCACCCAATGACATGTCTACGTGCACTTGGCCCAGAGCCAATGTCGACAGCTTACGTTCAACCTTCACGTCGCCCGACCGATGGTCGCTATGGTGAAAACCCGAACCGTCTGCAGCACTATTATCAGTTCCAAGTAGCTCTAAAACCTTCTCCAGATAACATTCAGGAGTTGTACCTAGGCTCGCTTGAAGTTCTTGGTATCGACCCGCTAGTTCACGATATTCGTTTCGTAGAAGATAACTGGGAAAACCCAACCCTAGGCGCATGGGGTCTTGGTTGGGAAGTATGGCTAAACGGTATGGAAGTGACTCAGTTTACTTACTTCCAGCAAGTTGGTGGTCTTGAGTGTAAACCTGTTACTGGTGAGATCACTTACGGTATCGAACGTTTAGCTATGTACATCCAAGAAGTAGACTCAGTTTACGACCTAGTATGGAACGTAGCACCAGACGGCTCTAACGTGACTTACGGTGACATCTTCCACCAAAACGAAGTTGAGCAATCAACGTACAACTTCGAGCACGCTGACGTAGATTTCCTATTCAGCTTCTTCGACCAGTGTGAAAAAGAATCAAAAGAACTCCTAGAGCTAGAGAAGCCTCTACCTCTACCAGCTTACGAGCGCATTCTAAAAGCGGCACACGCTTTCAACCTGTTAGACGCACGTAAAGCTATCTCTGTTACAGAGCGCCAACGTTACATCCTTCGTATCCGCAACCTGACCAAATCAGTTGCTGAAGCATACTACGCATCACGTGAAGCGCTTGGCTTCCCAATGTGCCGTAAGGAAGAGGAGAAGTAATCATGGCTAAAGAATTTCTAATTGAACTGGGTACTGAAGAGCTACCACCAACGCAACTTCGCACGCTAGCGGAAGCGTTCGCAGCAAACTTCGAAGCTGAGCTAAAAGGCGCAGATCTAGCACACGAAGGTGTAAAATGGTACGCCGCTCCTCGTCGTCTAGCGCTTAAGGTTTCAGCTCTAGCTGAAGGCCAAGCTGACAAAGTAGTTGAGAAGCGTGGTCCTGCAGTTTCTGTCGCATTCGATGCTGACGGCAATGCAACTAAAGCGGCTCAAGGCTGGGCGCGTGGTAACGGTATCACTGTTGAACAAGCTGACCGTCTAGTGACTGACAAGGGCGAATGGCTTCTTTTCAAACAAGAAGTAAAAGGCCAAGCAACGTCTGAAATCGTTGTTGAGCTAGCAGCAAAAGCACTAGGTAACCTGCCTATCGCTAAGCCGATGCGTTGGGGTAACAAGACAACTCAGTTTATCCGCCCGGTTAAAACGCTAACTATGCTAATGGGCTCTGACCTGATTGAAGGTGAGATCTTAGGCGTAGCATCAGATCGCACTATCCGTGGTCACCGCTTTATGGGTGAACAAGAGTTCACTATCGATTCTGCAGAGCAATATCCAGCGATTCTCGAAGAGCGCGGTAAAGTCATGGCAGATTACGAAGCACGTAAAGCGATTATCCTTGCTGACTCGCAAAAAGCAGCAGCGGCGGTTGGAGGTGTTGCGGACCTAGAAGATGACCTAGTGGAAGAAGTGACCTCTCTGGTTGAATGGCCAGTAGTTCTTACTGCGAAGTTTGAAGAAGAGTTCCTAAAAGTACCTTCTGAAGCATTGGTTTACACCATGAAAGGTGACCAGAAATACTTCCCGGTGTATGACGAAAACAAGAAGCTACTACCTAACTTCATTTTCGTATCAAACATCGAATCAAAAGAGCCTCGCCACGTCATCGAAGGAAATGAGAAGGTTGTTCGTCCACGTCTAGCGGATGCTGAATTCTTCTTCAACACTGACCGTAAGCGTCCTCTTATCGATCGTCTTCCTGAACTTGAGCAAGCTATTTTCCAGAAGCAGCTTGGTACTATCAAAGACAAAACAGACCGCATTACAGCACTTTCTGGCTACATTGCTAAACAGATCGGCGCTGACGTCGAGAAAGCAACTCGCGCGGGCCTACTGGCTAAATGTGACCTAATGACCTCTATGGTATTCGAGTTTACCGATACTCAGGGTGTAATGGGCATGCACTACGCAACTCATGACGGTGAAGACCAAGAAGTTGCACTAGCACTTTACGAGCAGTACATGCCCCGTTTCGCGGGTGATGACCTACCAAGCACAGGGATCTCTTCTGCGGTAGCTATGGCGGACAAGCTAGATACTATCGTTGGTATCTTTGGTATCGGCCAAGCACCTAAGGGCTCTGACCCATTCGCACTGCGTCGTGCATCACTAGGTGTTCTGCGCATTATCGTTGAGAACGGCTACAGCCTAGACCTAGTTGACCTGATTCGTGAAGCTAAGGTTCAGTTCGGTACTAAGCTTACTAACGAAAACGTAGAGAACGACGTGATTGAATTTATGCTTGGTCGTTTCAATGCATGGTACAAAGACGAAGGCTTCAGCGTGGATATCATCCAAGCAGTACTCGCACGTCGTCCCACGAAACCTGCAGACTTCGATCAGCGCGTAAAAGCGGTCTCTCACTTCCGTGGCCTAGAAGCAGCCGAAGCACTCGCCGCGGCGAACAAGCGTGTTGGTAATATCCTAGCGAAATTCGACGGTGAACTTGCAGCAGAGATCGACTTAACTCTTCTCCAAGAAGATGCAGAGAAGAAACTCGCAGAAAGCGTTGAAGTGATGACTGAAGCGTTAGAGCCAGCATTCGCAACAGGTAACTACCAAGAAGCACTAAGCAAGCTTGCTGACCTCCGTGAGCCAGTAGACGCATTCTTCGATAACGTCATGGTTATGGCAGATGACGAAGCTCTGAAGAAGAACCGTCTAACGCTGCTGAACAACCTACGTAACCTGTTCCTACAGATTGCAGATATCTCACTACTTCAGAAGTAGTTGGTGTACAGCAGACAATGCAAAGGGAAGCTTCGGCTTCCTTTTTTTGTTGCCGGTAGACATCATTGAGTACGGTATCTTTTTTATTTTGTGAACAAGGCAAATATTTGTAGGGTGAGACAATTTTAACTTATGAGCACAGCACTCAGATTGTAGAGGCTTAGTCTTGCTATAACGGGAGCGTTTATTCGGGGGAAGGATTCAATGAAAAAAACAGCACTCGCAATCTCAATCGGTCTACTTAGCGCTTGCAGTCAAATTACGCAAGATTCCATTCTACTCACCATCGGTGACAACACCGCTGTATTTGACGAGAATGGTCAAGGTTTACTCGTTGCCGAACAGAAGCTAGAAAAAGGCAATTACACCTTTACTATCGGTGATAGCAAACAGACCTGTGGCAGCCGCTTTGCTCTCGCCGAAGAGAGTCGCATCAAGTTCAACCGTACGCTCAAGATGGATAACTGTGCCACCGATGCCAAGATGCCACTACGCATTTTCAAAGCCAACACCTATCAATTCACCCTTAACCCTACCAGCAACGAGTTGACGGTTAAGATCAAACCTAAGCAGAACAACAACGTCACCTATAGCTGTCCTACCGCGAGTGATATGCCCAAGACCATCAATGTCGCGAAAACCTTTGCCGATGGCACTAAGATTCGTGATGCTCTTACTGGTCAAGAAGCGAGCGTAGATAACGGCACCATTACCATGCAACCGGGACCAATGAGCCAAGGCTTACTATTACTCGAACAAGTTGAGCAGCACACACAGCCTGCGTTTAACTGGGATAACGCTACTGTCTACTTCGTCATGACTGACCGTTTTCATAATGGCAACCCAGACAACGATAACAGCTATGGCCGCAGCAAAGATGGCGAGCATGAGATCGGCACTTTCCACGGCGGCGACTTAGCAGGTTTAACCGAAAAGCTCGACTACATTGAATCACTCGGCGTGAATGCCATCTGGATCACTAGCCCACTAGAGCAGATTCATGGCTGGGTAGGCGGAGGGGATAAAGGTGATTTCAAACACTATGGCTACCACGGCTACTATCACCAAGACTGGACTAAACTCGATGCCAACATGGGCACCGAAGATGAACTGCGCACCTTTATCGATACTGCACATAGCAAGGGTATCCGCGTAGTATGGGACGTGGTAATGAACCACACTGGATACGCAACACTAGCGGATATGCAGGAGTTTGGTTTTGGTCAGCTTTACCTAGATGAACAAGAAGCCAAAGATATTCTTGGAGAAAAATGGACTGACTGGCAACCTAAATCAGGCCAGAGTTGGCATAGCTTCAATGACTACGTCAAATACGGTGATAACGAAGCGTGGGATAAATGGTGGGGCAAAGCGTGGATTCGTACTGATATAGGTAGCTACGATGCTCCGGGGTATAACGAACGCACCATGTCGCTCAACTTCCTGCCAGATCTAAAAACGGAGTCGCAGCAAGTCACTGGGCTACCTAACTTCTTCAAAAATAAGCAGACTAATGCCCAAGAAGTTCAGCAGACACCGCGAGCTCATCTGATTTCTTGGCTATCGAATTGGGTGCGTGACTATGGCATCGATGGCTTTAGAGTCGATACGGCTAAACACGTAGAGATGGAAGCATGGGCTGAGCTTAAAGCCAGTACCAACCAAGCGCTAGCAGAATGGAAAAAGAACAACCCAGACAAAGCACTGGATGACCTGCCATTTTGGATGACTGGTGAGGTATGGGCACACGGAGTAGTCAAAACACCGTATTTTGATAATGGCTTTGATTCGATCATCAACTTTGAATTCCAATCAGATGTTGCGCCAAAAGCGTTGAAATGTTTTGCTGATTTAGATAGCGACTACCGCCGTTATGCTAAGCATATCAACAGTGATCCTGAGTTCAATGTGTTGAGCTATCTATCCTCACATGACACACAGCTGTTCTGGGCAGCGCGCAGTCGCAGCTTTGATGATCAAGCTCGTGCCGCCAATGCACTGATGCTTGCTCCGGGAGCCGTTCAGATCTACTACGGAGATGAGATCGCACGTGACTTTGGTACAACCGGTTCGGACCGTCACCAAGGTACTCGATCTGATATGCCTTGGCAGATGATCACAGGCCAACGTGAAGAGCTGCTACAACATTGGCAAAAGTTAGGTGAGTTCCGTAAGCGCCACCCAGCGATAGCTCAGGGCAAACACATCACTCGCAACCAGCAAGGTTACTATGCCTTTGAGCGTCAGTATCAAGATGACAAAGTGCTAGTGGTTTACACCGGAGAGTAACCGAACCACACATTATTGTTTAAAGGGAAGCAGCTGCTTCCCTTTTTTGTCACTCTTTAGCGCAAAAATCACGTGCTTCTAGTCAACAGGAGTACTTTTTTCTGCTCTCGCAAGATTCTTACTTTGCGTTGATCACACATTGAGGTAAGGTCAAGGATTACTCGATTGGCTAGCAACGCACTAGCTAAAGACATACAAAAGCAATGACAATAATGAATTAGGTACAAAACGTAATGCAGTTCTCTCAATTTGGTGAAAAGTTTAATCAGTATTCAGGTATTACCCAGTTAATGGATGATTTAAATGATGGTCTACGCACTCCTGGCGCCATCATGCTCGGAGGTGGAAACCCTGCCGCCATTCCAGCCATGCTCGATTATTTTAAACTCACCAGCGAAGAGATGTTAAAAAGCGGCGATCTTGTTGCCGCTATGGCCAATTATGATGGACCTCAGGGCAAAGATGCCTTTGTAAAATCATTAGCTAAGCTTTTCAGAGACACCTACGGCTGGAACATCACAGAGAAAAACATCAGTCTCACTAATGGTAGCCAAAGCGGATTCTTTTACCTATTCAACTTGCTCGCGGGCAAGCAGCCAGATGGCTCACATAAAAAAATCTTATTGCCGTTGGCTCCTGAGTACATTGGTTATGGGGATGCGGGTATCGACGAAGATATTTTTGTCTCTTATCACCCTGAAATTGAAATGCTCGACAACGGCCTTTTCAAATACCACGTCGATTTTGAACAGCTAAAAGTGGATGACTCTATCGCCGCTATTTGTGCCTCTCGTCCAACCAACCCAACAGGTAACGTTCTAACGGACGACGAGATTCATAAACTCGATAAACTTGCGCGTGAAAACAATATCCCGCTAATCATTGATAATGCCTATGGTCTACCTTTCCCAAACATCATTTTTGAAGACGTAGAGCCGTTCTGGAATGAAAACACCATTCTATGTATGAGCCTATCTAAGCTAGGTTTGCCTGGAGTTCGCTGTGGCATTGTCATAGCGAGCGAAGAAGTGACCCAAGCGATGACTAACATGAATGGCATTATTAGTTTAGCGCCGGGCAGTTTAGGCCCTGCGGTTGCTAATCATATTATTGGTAAAGGGGATCTACTCACTTTGAGTTCTGAGGTGATTAAGCCTTTCTACAAGCAGAAATCTCAGCGTGCAGTAGAGCTATTGCAAAGCGCCATCACCGACCCGCGTTTTCGTATTCATAAGCCAGAAGGCGCTATTTTCTTATGGCTATGGTTTGATGAACTACCAATTACGACTATGGAACTTTACGCTCGCCTAAAAGCACGTGGCGTATTGATTGTGCCGGGAGAATACTTCTTTATAGGCCAAGAGGATGACTGGGAACACGCGCATCAATGCTTACGTATGAACTATGTACAAGATGATGAGACGATGCAGAAAGGCATCGCAATCATCGCTGAAGAGGTCGAAAAGGCCTATCAGCAATTAGGCTAGCTAGAACGCGCTCTGTAATAGGCTCGCTTACTTCGGTACATTGCCGTATCTGCATGAAATAGTAGCTTATCTACCGGTTCATTTTCGCTGGATGACACACCAATAGAAAAATGAACCGGATAGGTTTCTCCATTACCCAGCTCGATGCACTGCTCGTGTTGAGCGTGTTCTAGACGATAGCTAAGTTGCTCTAACTCGGCTGAGGAACAATCAATTGCGATCACCGCAAATTCATCCCCTCCTAAACGATAAACATTCGATTCAAACTGAACTTGCTCTTCCACAAGTTCAGCAACACGAGCAATTAACTCATCTCCGCTCTCATGCCCATAGCTATCATTCAACTTTTTTAAGCCATTAATATCGATCATCAATAAAGACAGAGTCTGACATTGATGATTATTCAATAATAGACGAGCGTAATCTAAGTCTTCATCGAAAGCCTTTCGGTTTAAACACTTAGTTAACTTATCTCTGCGAGCAAAGTCTTCAAGTTCCAACCACGCTTGCATTTGACGAAGGAATATCTGAATGAGTAAGCGGTCTTGATCTTGGTTTAAAGAGTCACTACCTCGAAAATAAGCACATGTCTTTCCTTGGTTAGTGGTAATTGCGATCGCCCCATTTGTTGGCATTTCAAAAGTCAGTTTTACTTCTTCATTGTCAAATAAGCTGAGCAAAAATTGGTTACACACAGTTGGAATAGCACGGTAGTTAATCGTCGCTTGATTAGAAAAAAAGTCCAACAGCCTTAGTAGACGCTTTTGATAAGCTTCTTCAAGGTCAAGGTGGACTTGTAAATCATGCGTCTTCTCTTTCACTGAGCGCTCTAAGCTGAGGTTGAACTCTTCGAGTTTTCTGTTTGACTCATTCACTTGTTCGTTAGCCGTTAATAACTCTTTATTTCTAGACTCTAGCTCCTTTACCTGACGACGAACCGTCAGCCACAAAGAATCGACCAAAGCCACCAGCATGCGAAACTCAGCAAACTTAATCCGTTTAGAAATGCTCTCTGGCCTTTTACCATTCCGATAGCTGATCACTAATTTTTCTAGCTGTTTAATCGGTTGTACAAGCCAACGGCTCGCCAAAAAAGCCACACCCAAGATCAACAATATAGTGGCTCCAATACCACGATAGAGTTGATTGCGGGTGTCGATCATCTCTTGAGTTCGATTAAAATCAGAAAAATACTGAGCGACACCCAACCGTAAGGGCGTTGCGAACTTTTCGTTGTCGACAGAGACCAATAAGTTGTCATTTAAATCGGTGTTTACATAGTTAAACTCGACGGATTCATCTTCAAACAAAAATGGCTGAGCCAGTGTTTTCATCTCTTGATAAGATACAAGCACAATCAAATAACCTTGAGGTTCATAAACTGACCCTTGACCCACCGCGCCTTTGCGTAAGGTATAGGTAAACAATGGAGTGACAATAGCGACCCCTTTCTGTCCACCTTCAACAACCAGCTGTTGGTCAATGTATTCTTGATGGTAATTGAGGCCGTGCTCAAATAGCGAAATATTTTGTTCGATATCCCGGAGGAGGCCACTTTTTTCTAGATGGTATAAACTGCCGTTATTTTCAAAAATTGGTACAAACTCTTTATCAAGAATGAACGTTGCTGTGATATGCCCAGACAGCTGCTTGAAGGTTTCGATTTTTTGCCAGATTAAAGAGGAGAAAAGGATGTTCTCTGTACCCGCAATCAATAGCCGATCTTTGGAGAACCACTGACTTAGATTAGTGATATTAGTCAGCTCTTGCGTCAACGTCTTCTCAATACCCAACGTTGTATTGAGTATCTTGGCTTCTTTCTGCTCTTTCAGGTATTGAGCATGCTCTTCGATTAAGCCAGTACCAACAATGACTGCAGGAACTAAAGCACTACAAAGAATCACCAAGGTGAGGATATGACGTAAACTCATGGTCGGGCCTGCGTCTGATTAATCTTTTTTACCTCACGATCGATAAAATCGATGGTAAATTGCGCTGCTTTTTGTGCAGGCATACCTGCCTTATAACGCTTGTATCCACGATAGATAACTTCCCACATCACCGCCATTTTTAATGAACTAGGCATAACCATCGCATTGTCCAACTGCTGGTAGATCTCCGTCGCTAAAGTCGACTGGTTCGACATCGGCTCTATATTCAACTCTTTGAATGCAGAAATAAGCGTGTTTGCAACGATAACATCTTGGATAAACTCGGCGTTCTGCATAACATCGATAAACTGTTTTATTTGCTTGCGCTTTACTGGATCGTCCATTGCTTGTTGAGTGATGGCAAGTACTCGTCCTCCACTTAACGAACGCATATGTTTACCGTTATAGGAAGGTAAACTCGCCACTTTAAGTGCACTGCCCAAATGATGTTTTAACTCTATATTGGCCCAGTCACCATCAATAAGATACGGTGTTTTCCCTGAGATAAACTGTTCCATAGCACAGTATTGATCGCAACTTTCTTTAACAACTCCAGATTCAGCAAGCAGCTCATAAAAAGTATAGGTTTTGGCCAAGGTATCAGTATCTATATCAGTAGCATAAGACATATTGGGATTGAATAGAGAGGAAAAAGCCATTAAGAAATACATGGTCGGATGCTGCATCGCTAAACGTTTATTCTCACCAAGCTTTGCACTCTTAAGAAGCTCTTCCCAAGTAAGGGTGAGTTCTGAAGTAAGGTCAGTGTTGATGTATAAAACGAGATGGTTACCTAAAACCAGTGGCATCGCGTAGATATCACCATCGACTGTCACCAATTCAATGGCTTTGTCTTCCATTTTCTGTTGTTGGATCCACTCGCGAGGTATCGCCGAAATCCCCAAAAACTGCTTAAGACCCACAAAGTCAGAGGGTATCCAAATCGCATCAGGCAGAGCGCCACCATTTTTATTCGCAATAAGTAACTCAGAACGAATGCTATCCACACTAAAATCACGTATCGCAATATCAGCATTTATCTGCTGTTCAACCTCTTTACGAGCCGCATCGATCGTATCAAAATCGACCCCACTCCAAATCTCAAGATCACTTGTATAAGCGCTTAAAGAGAATAAAAAAAGTGCTAATGCCAATAGAGTTCGCACTTAACTCCCCCATCATATAAGTATTTAAATACGCCGATAAAACCAAAGCTTAGCCGATAATAGCAGTCGCGTCTTACACATAAACACCCGCATATCACTATTCACGATGAAAGATGGGAGAAACAAAAAGAGCGCCGTCAAATGGGCGCTCTTCACTCTTATTACCGATGTATCTCAGTTAACTTCAAATATGACGAGTTAAACGAGTTAACCTTCGATTAGCTTACTACCATTGATGGAAATCTTACGCGGCTGCATCGCTTCTGGGATTTCGCGCTCCAGGTCAATGTGTAGAAGACCATTTTCCATACTTGCCCCCACTACTTTCACATAGTCTGCCAGTTGGAATTTACGCTCGAAATCGCGTTCTGCGATACCTTGATACACGTATTGCTTCTCTTCTTCCGTTTTACGCTCGCCTTTAACAATAAGCATGTTCTCTTTCTGAGTCAGATCTAATTGCTCTTCAGCGAAACCTGCCACTGCCATAGTGATACGGTAGTGATTCTCGTCTTGCTGCTCGATGTTGTAAGGAGGGTAACCGCCAGAAGAGTTCTTCGAAGTGTTCGCTTCCATCATATTGAATAGACGATCGAAGCCAATTGCGTTGCGGTAAAGTGGAGTGAAATCTACAGTTCTCATAATGCTATCCTCATAGTAAGCAATAGTCTTAGCCGTGAGTTTGCGCGGATCTACCTTGGACAGATCGTTGCCGACTAAGGG
Source organism: Vibrio sp. M260118 (assembly GCF_036533755.1). NCBI lineage: Bacteria > Pseudomonadati > Pseudomonadota > Gammaproteobacteria > Vibrionales > Vibrionaceae > Vibrio > Vibrio sp. M260118. The sequence continues at coordinate 45,974 of NZ_JATABG010000001.1, forward strand.
ATTCAATCACTACTCCTCGGGTTCTCATAACTCTGGGACCTAGTGTCGAATCAAGTTCAATTGTGTGCCTTCAAGACCATCCTCTCCTGAGCGATGCCTATTCAGCTAATCCAGAGGTCTGTTTCTTCTCTTGTGAGCAAGACAGCGTTCCTCTTCACAAATAGATATGTGGATAGCTCAAATCAGTTTCAAGGGATAAAAGTAAAAAAGTTTCGAGTGGCGAGTCCCTAGC
>NZ_JATABG010000002.1:0-40091 GCF_036533755.1 Vibrio sp. M260118
GTGGATAACATGAAACAAAAACTAACCCCAACGCTACTTGCCGCAGTGGTAGCGAGTACTCTTGCGTCTCCAGTAATGGCTGACGTTATCATCTCTCAATATGTCGAAGGTGGCAGCAACAACAAAGCCATTGAGATTGCCAATACTGGCGACGCTTCTGTCTCGCTTGATGGTTATGAACTAGCAAAATCAACCAATGGTAATGGTGAGTGGGGCAGTAAGCTTTCGCTCAATGGTCAGGTTCTTGCGGCGAAGAGCGTATTAGTAGTTGCGCATACCAGCGCAAGTGATGGCATTAAAGCGGTGGCCGACATCCTAAATGGTTCAATTGCTAGCTTTAATGGCAATGACCCAATGGCACTGCTTAAAGATGGCAGTGTGCATGATCTGTTAGGTGATATGGGCGGCGCCGATTTCGCTAAAGATACCACGCTGGTACGTAACTCGGATGCGATGACGCCTTCTGCTACTCATGACGCTTCGCAGTGGTCTTTGATGCCAAAAGACAGTATCGAAGGTTTAGGTGCACTCGATGGTGGTACGGCCCCTGAACCATTTGCCTGTACTCAAGATGGCGCAACCCCTACATTTACTACTATCCAAGCGATTCAGGGTGAGGGTGATACTTCTCCATTTATCAATGGCTACCCATACATCACTGATGAAGACTTCTTCGTTAAAGGTGTCGTGAGTGCAGTCACCACTGGCCTAACTAAAGGCTTCTACCTACAAGCACTTACCGATGACTACAATCCGAAAACGTCAGAAGGTTTGTTTGTACACACTAACCAGTCTAGCTCTGAGCTAAAAGCCGGTGATGTGGTATGTGTTAAAGGTAAGGTTCAAGAGTTCTACAACCATACTCAGCTTAAAACAGAGAACAACAACTGGGTTAAGCAGGGTGAGCATGCAGCACCAAGTGCAACGGACATTGAAATCTTATCGACAGACAACAATTTTGACCGCACGTTAGAGCGTTACGAAGGCATGTTGGTGAGAACCACTGAAGCGCTGGATATGCGTGTGACTCGCACCTTTGGCTACGACTACGCAGCGCGTCGTAATAATATGGTATTGGCGCAAGGACGTATTAGCATGCAGCCAAACCAGAACTTTGCCGCTGGTTCTGAGCTTGCTAAGCAGCAAAGCATCGAGAATGCTGAGCGTCGCCTGTATGTTGAATCTGATGCCAAAGCACCAAATGGCGTTATCCCTTACTACCCTGAGTTTGGCCGTACCGATGCTGACCAAGATGGTTCAACAGAAGATTACATCCGTATCGACGATACTATCGTCGGTCTAGAGGGTGTGATTACTTATAGCTATGGTGACTACCGTTTAATCCCGACGAATACGCTAACTAGCGAAAGCTTCGTGCGTAACGACCCGCGCACGCAAGATATCGAGATGAAAGAGGGCGATCTGCGTATCGCGACTTTCAATGTATTGAACTACTTCAACTCTCCATTCGGTGGTGATGCTAATCCACATGGCAATAACCGCGGCGCTAATAACTATGAAGAGTTTGAGGTGCAGCAAGCGAAAATTGTTAATGCGATTCTACGCTTAGACGCTGACATCATCGGCCTGATGGAAATTGAGAACAACGGCTTTGGTGAAAGCGGTGCGATTCGTCAGCTTGTTGACCAGCTAAACGCGCGTATTGAAAGCAAGAAAGATCGTTATGACATCGTGTCTATCGATAGTAATGGCGACAAAGTGACTGACGAGAATGACTACATCGGTACTGACGTAATCACGACAGGTGTTATCTACCGTCCTAAGGTGGTTAAGCTGAAAGAGTCACGCGTTATTGCAATGCCAAGCCAAAAAGCACCAGAAGTACTCGATGACAATGGCAAAGTGATTGAAGACGGTAAGAACTATCAGCGCGATTCTCTAGCGCCAACCTTTAAGGTTAAAGGCACCAAAGAGAAGATCACCGTTGCAATTAACCACTTTAAGTCAAAAGGCTCTAAATGTTGGGAAGATGCGGCACCTGTAGAGCAAGGTGGTCAGGGCGGCCAGGACGTTGATAAGCAAGGCTCATGTGAAAACTTCCGCGTAGCAGCGGCAGTTGCACTGGGCGATGCGTTAAATGAGATTAAAGGTCACAAGGTCATCTTGGGTGATATGAACTCGTACGGCATGGAAGACCCAATGCTAGTGCTGACGGATTACAGCCAAGAGAAATATGGTAAGACAATCAAAGCAGCACGTAACACATACCTTGGTGATGAGGTTCAGTTCGGTGATGATGGTGCTGTGATTACTGACAATTACGGTTACATCAATGCGGTAGCGAAAGCGCATCCAAATAGCTGGAGCTACTCGTTCAACGATGAAGTGGGAGCACTTGACCACCTATTGATCAGCCCAAGCCTAGAGAAGCACTTTGTCGATGCTACTGACTGGCACATCAATGGCGGTGAGTCGACGTTGTTTGACTACAACGATGAGTACAAAGGTGATCTACCTAAGTACCAAGATCACTTCCGTTCGTCTGACCACGATCCAGCAGTATTAGAGCTCAACATGGCAGGCTCATTTGGCTTCGGCGCAATGATGTCACTGTTCGGTCTAGCACTATGGCGTCGTCGTAAGTAACGCGACTCTCACTATGCTGTAAACTCATAAGGTCGGTGCAAGCCGGCCTTATTTTTATCGTTTGCTCTTGCCTTTCTTGCCCGGTATTGCACAATACCGCCCCTAACTAAGAAATTAATCAACCCTAGTCTTCGAGCAATGCTGTTAATCATCGATAATTACGACTCTTTTACTTATAACTTGTACCAGTACTTCTGTGAGTTGGGTGCTGAGGTAAAGGTCGTGCGTAACGATGAAATAACGCTTGAAGAGATCGAAGCACTAAAACCCACTCACTTAGTTATCTCTCCCGGGCCTTGTACCCCAAACGAAGCAGGGATTTCTCTTAGTGTGATAGAACACTTTGCGGGAAAGCTGCCGATTCTTGGCGTCTGCTTAGGACACCAGGCGATTGCACAGGTGTTTGGCGGCGAGGTAGTGCGTGCACGTCAGGTGATGCATGGTAAAACCTCTTCGATTCGCCATAACGATCGCAGTGTGTTCGCTAAGCTCAATAATCCTCTGACGGTGACTCGCTACCATTCACTAGTCGTTAAGAATGGCACCCTACCAGATTGCTTTGAGCTCACCGCTTGGACTGAACGCGAAGATGGTTCGATGGACGAAATCATGGGCTATCAACATAAAACTCTACCGATTGATGCAGTGCAGTTTCATCCCGAGTCGATTAAAACAGAGCAAGGCCATCAGATCCTTGCTAACTTTTTGGCTCGCAAACCTCTTTAAAACACCTTAAGTCTGTTTCGCTAAATCCGGACTTAGATCACTATTTTTAACATTTCCTTCATAAATGACCGTGTGGATATTATTTGAAAAAGTATGCGCAGGGTTGGTCTTGCCTACGTTAAAAGCCTTATCCGAACTATGATTAACCGTAGCTTATTTCTGTTATTAGAAAATATTGCTTCATAAAAGTTGTGGTGTGATGCATAAATAATCATAGGTGATGACTATTAGACTCTTTGGTAGCGACTAAAAAGAATAAATCACTATTGAATTGGTTAATTAAATGTAAATACAATGCCGTGAATGCTTACTAGCAAAACAATATCTTATTTCATTGACTAGAAGTAAGGACACCATATTCGCTATGCATGCGGTATCGAGAGGGAATGTGCAATGACTGTAGAAAATAACGTAGAACGCAGCGTGTTTGATGAGGTAATGGTACCTTGTTATAACCCAATGGAAATGATTCCAGTAAAAGGGCAAGGCGCGCGTGTTTGGGATCAGCAAGGTAGTGAATACATCGACTTTGCTGGTGGTATCGCGGTTAGCTGTTTAGGTCATTGTCACCCAGCTATGGTCAACGCTCTAACTGAGCAGGGGCAAAAGATCTGGCACCTAAGTAATGTAATGACCAATGAACCAGCACTTCGTTTGGCTAAAAAGCTAACTGAAGTGAGTTTTGCCGAGAAGGTCTTCTTCGCCAATTCAGGTGCGGAGGCAAACGAAGCAGCACTGAAACTGGCGCGTCGTTACGCAGCTGATAAGTTTGGCCCTGAAAAATCTGAAATTATCGCATTTAAGCAAGGTTTCCACGGACGCACCTTCTTTACGGTTACGGTTGGTGGACAAGAAGCTTATTCAGATGGTTTTGGTCCTAAGCCTGGTGATGTGACTCACCTTCCATACAATGATGTTGAAGCTTTGCGCGAGCATATTTCAGATCGCACCTGTGCCATCATGATGGAGCCGCTACAAGGCGAGGGTGGCATCATCTCTCCAACCGATGAGTTTGTTCAAACGGTTCGTGAACTGTGTGACAAGCACAATGCACTGCTGATTTTCGATGAAGTACAGACGGGTAATGGCCGTACTGGTCACTTCTACGCATACCAAGGTCTGGGCATTACTCCCGACATTCTAAGTACCGCTAAATCTCTTGGTGGTGGTTTCCCTATCGGTGCAATGCTAACCACTACTGAGCTGTCTAAGCACCTAAAAGTGGGTACTCATGGCTCGACTTACGGCGGTAACCCACTCGCGTGTGCGGTGGCTGAAGCCGTAGTTGATGTTGTGAGTGCACCAGAAACATTGGCTGGCGTCGCAGAGCGCGAAGACCTATTCCGAGAAGGTTTAGCTAAACTTAATGATAAGTACAACATGTTCGCGGAAGTTCGCGGCAAAGGTCTTCTTCTTGGCGCGGCACTCAATGACGAGTGGCAAGGCCGCGCACGTGACGTACTAGTCGCAGCGGGTAAAGAAGGTCTAATGGTTCTAGTGGCAGGCACAAACGTGGTTCGTTTCACACCATCACTAGTGATCAGCACAGAAGAAATCAAAGAAGGACTGGCGCGACTAGATAAAGCTCTAGCGACGTTAGTTAAATAACTAAAACACATCGGGAGCCTATTGTTTAATAGGCCCCAAATACCAGTGCTATTGGTCATCTGTTCAGATAATTGCGCAGGAAAAATCGCTTAGAACAAGGCGTAGCTTGCAGCGAGCTAGCGGGCCTAACTTCAAAAGCTACAACGCCGTTATCAGCGATTTTAACCAGCAAGAATGAACTGATGATCGATCGCATTGGTATCCCGCATCAGGAGGGAAGTATCGATGCTGGTTGTTCGCCCTATCGCAATGTCGGATTACGACGCGCTGCATACATGCGCAGTGGAGTCGGGTCACGGATTCACATCTCTACCGGTTAATGAAGAACTGTTAACCAATCGCATTACTCATTCAGAATATAGTTTCGCTAAACCGGATGTTAATGAACCGGGAGACGAAGGCTACTTAATGGTTGGTTTTGATAGCGAGACTGGCGAAGTTGCTGGTTGTACCGGTATCGAAGCATCGATTGGTTGGGATGTGCCATTCTACTCTTACCACATCAGCACCATAGTCCATTCGTCGGCTAAGTTAGGTGTTAATAATGTGGTTAAGCTGCTGACCTTTGGTAATAACTACACGGGTTGTAGCGAAATCTGTACCTTGTTCTTACGTCCGTCTTTCCGCCAAGGTTTGAATGGTCGCTTGATGTCGAAATGTCGTTTCTTGATGATGGCGGAGCACCCAGAGCGTTTTTCTAAGACGGTTTTTGCAGAGATGCGTGGTGTTTCGGATGCCGAGGGTAACTCCCCGTTCTGGCAGTGGCTACAAGAACACTTCTTCTCGATTGACTTCACTATGGCGGATTACCTAACGGGAATCGGCAAGAAGGGCTTTATCGCCGACCTGATGCCTAAGTTGCCTATCTACATCAACCTATTGAGCAAAGAAGCGCAAGCGGTCATAGGCCAGGTACATGAAAACACTAAGCCAGCATTACGTCTGTTGGAAAAAGAAGGCTTCACTTGCCGTAACTACGTCGACATCTTCGATGGTGGCCCGACTGTAGAGTGTGATGTGCGCAATATCGAGTCAGTTCGCCACTCATTCAGAGCAAAAGTGACCATTGCCGACCACTCAAGCTCACAAGATTACTTGATTTCAAACACCTCATTTGAAGATTTTCGTGCGACAGCGACGAAGGCCGCTTATGACCAAGCTTCAGAAACTGTGATTTTGCCGCCTGAAGCTGCGAATGCGCTAAAAGTAAATGAAGGCGAATTCGTTCGCATGTTGGCTCAGTAGAGCTTTGTATTAGAAGGAATTAGCTATGACACATTGGATTGCTGGTGAATGGGTCGCAGGTCAAGGTGAGTCGATGAACTCGCAAAGCCCATACAACAATGAAGTTATCTGGCAAGGCGACAGCGCAACACCGCAGCAAGTTGAGCAAGCGGTATCAGCAGCGCGTAGTGCATTTGTCGGCTGGAAGAAGATGAGCTTTGCTGAGCGTGAAGCGATTGTCCTCGCTTTTGCTGAAAAGGTAAAAGAAAACAGCGAGCAAATCGCAGAGATCATCGCTAAAGAGACAGGCAAGCCAATTTGGGAAACGCGTACGGAAGCGGCAGCAATGGCAGGTAAAATAGCGATATCAATCCGTGCTTACCACGACCGTACTGGAGAAGCGCAGCGTGAAGCGGCTGGAAACCAAATTGTACTGCGTCATCGCCCGTTAGGTGTAATGGCGGTGTTTGGCCCATATAACTTCCCCGGGCATCTACCAAACGGCCATATTGTTCCTGCGCTACTTGCGGGTAACACGGTTGTGTTTAAGCCTTCAGAGCAAACACCATTGACCGGTGAGTTTGCGATGAAACTGTGGGATCAAGTTGGTTTACCAAAAGGGGTGATTAACTTAGTTCAGGGCGCTAAGGAAACAGGCATTGCGCTGGCAGATTCGAAAGGCTTAGATGGCGTGCTATTCACGGGCAGTGCGAACACAGGTCATATTCTGCATAAGCAGTTTGCTGGTCAACCGGGCAAAATGCTCGCGTTAGAGATGGGTGGTAACAACCCAATGGTGATCTCGGAAAACTATGGCGAAGTTGACGCCACTGTTTATACCATCATCCAATCTGCGTTTATCAGTGCCGGTCAACGCTGTACTTGTGCACGTCGTTTGTATGTTCCTGTCGGTGACAAAGGTGACTTACTGGTGAACAAGCTTGTTGAAGCGACTAATAAGATTCGTGTTGATCAGCCATTTGCTGAGCCGGCGCCATTTATGGGCCCTCAGATCTCTAAAGCAGCCGCTGATTTTATCCTTGCAGCACAAGCGAATCTGCAACAGCTAGGTGGTGAGAGTTTAGTTGAAGCTAAAGCAGGGGAGGCGGCATTTGTCACTCCAGGCATTATAGATGTTACTGCAATTGCTGAGCTGCCAGATGAAGAGTACTTCGGCCCACTACTGCAAGTGGTTCGTTATCAAGGTTTAGAGAAAGCGGTAGAGCTAGCGAACGATACTCGTTTTGGTCTATCGGCTGGCTTAGTTTCTACTGATGACAGTGAGTGGGAATACTTTGTTGATCATATTCGTGCAGGTATCGTAAATCGCAATCGCCAATTAACAGGTGCGAGCGGTGATGCGCCATTCGGAGGACCAGGTGCATCAGGCAACTTACGCCCTAGCGCTTACTATGCAGCAGATTACTGTGCTTACCCTATGGCTTCGATGGAAGGGGGAGAGACCGTTCTTCCAGCAACCTTAAGCCCAGGAATAGAGATATAATTATAAGTAGATTTTAGGGTTTTCCCTTCTTGCCTCCCAGTGGAGGAGGCTTTAAACGTCACAGGTTGAAGGCTATCTACTCGATGTTTAAAAGCGTCAGGTTAGGTAGCCTCTCTTATAACAATAACAACAGAACTCACAACGTAAACAACCCCTACAAGGAGGCGTTATGACGCCAGATGTTCTATTCCAACAGTTATGGAATGACTATATTCATCGCTTATGTCCCTCTGCAGAAAAAGTGCATCAACTGCTGCAAGAAGATGAGGCGCTGATCAACGACCATATCGCTCTGCGTACTTTCAATGTTGAGCCTCTAGGCATTGCGACTTTAGCGCAACCCTTTTTAGATGTTGGTTACAAGCCATGTGGTGACTATCTGTTTGAGAGTAAGAACCTAGTGGCAAAACACTATGAGCATCCAGACCCTAAACAGCCGAAAGTATTCATCAGTGAACTCAAAGTTGAAGAGTGTTCAGAGCGCCTTCAAGCCATCGTTGCTAAGCTTGTCGAGCAATTGGACACCAGTAGGCTAAAAGGTCATGAGTTCTTGTATGGCGGGCGTTTGTGGCAGCTAAGCTATGCTGATTTCCAGTCGTTAGCTAAAGAGAGCGAGTATGCCTCTTGGCTTGCTGCTCATGGTTATGGAGCGAATCACTTTACGGTTAGCGTTAACCAATTAAATGCCTTCGATGAAGTGAAAGGAGTGAATGACCACTTGCGTCAATCGGGCTTTACCATCAATGAGTTTGGTGGCGAAGTGAAAGGCTCTCCAGAGGTACTGTTAGAGCAATCTTCGACAATGGCGGATAAAGTTTCAGTAGACTTCATAGAGGGTACCCAGACTATTCCTGGCGGCTTCTACGAGTTTGCTAAGCGCTACCCAATGAGTAACGGCGAGCTCTACCCTGGCTTTGTTGCTGCTTCGGCGGATAAGATCTTTGAGAGTACTAACGGCTAATAGTTCCTAGTTTCTAGTTCCTAGATATTGAGTAATCCAATCGCTAAAACAACAAAAAGCCACCCGACTTACATTGGGTGGCTTTTAAATCATATTCGTAGTGTTTTTTACTCTAGCAACTAGGCACTAAACACTAGTCACTGATATTTAACGCGTGCCGTATACTACGATTGTTTTACCGTGTGCAGAAATCAGGTTCTGCTCTTCTAGCATTTTCAAGATACGACCCACTGTTTCACGAGAACAGCCAACGATTTGACCGATTTCTTGACGAGTAATCTTGATCTGCATGCCATCTGGGTGAGTCATCGCGTCAGGTTGCTTCGCCAGGTTCAGTAGCGTTTGAGCAATACGACCAGTCACGTCTAGGAATGCAAGGTCACCTACCTTTTGGCTAGTCACTTGTAGGCGACTTGCCATTTGCGCAGACAGACGCATTAGGATGTCTGGGTTTACTTGAATTAGCTGACGGAATTTCTTGAATGAGATCTCTGCTACTTCACAAGGAGATTTAGCACGAACCCATGCTGTACGTTCTTGGTCTTCTTCGAATAGACCAAGCTCACCAATAAAGTCACCTTGGTTTAGGTAAGAAAGAATCATCTCCTTACCTTCTTCATCTTTGATAAGAACCGCAACAGAGCCTTTAACGATGTAGTACAACGTTTCAGCTTTTTCGCCCGCGTGAATCAGCGTGCTTTTTGAAGGGTACTTATGAATATGACAGTGTGAAAGAAACCATTCTAATGTAGGGTCGGTTTGAGGTTTACCTAGAACCATAATATCTCACTTCCTCTGCAGGGTACGCTTGTCACTTTCCATGTTTTGCCAAGCAATAAACAAGGCTTACTAGGATAAGAGCACTTTACAAATGCTGCAAGCCAACTTGTGTTTCGGTAAGAAATAGTATCCTTTTTCGGAAACGATTTCTTGATTTTAATCGGGTCGGAGCCGGGTTTTACTACGCAAAACTGTGCACATGATCACGGTATGAAAAGTAATCGTGTTTTAACTACGAGTGCTAGCCGATCTTTCCTGTTTCGATGAGTTGTTGAAGGATAGGTCGGACGATTAATTCCATCGCAAAACTCATCTTTCCTCCCGGCACAACTATGGTGTTATGGCGTGACATAAACGAGCCATCTATCATCGCGAGCAGGTACGGGTAATCGACATTCTTAATGCCTCTTAGACGAATGACGACAAAGCTCTCATCTAAGCTCGGGATGCCTTTGGCATTAAGCGGGTTGGAGGTATCCACTGTCGGGACACGCTGAAAGTTGATATGGGTGCGCGAAAACTGTGGCGTAATGTAGTTAAGGTAGTCATCCATCGAGCGGACAATGGAGTCCATGACGGCCTCACGGGAATGACCTCGGTCTCGGGTATCGCGAACAAACTTTTGAATCCACTCTAAGTTGACGATAGGAACCATGCCAATCAGAAAGTCGACATGCTGTGATACGTTGACATCACCATCAACCACACCACCATGCAGTCCTTCATAAAAAAGTACATCTGAGTTTTCTGGTAGATCTTGCCATGGCGTGAAGGTGCCCGGCATTTGGTTATATGGGACCGCCTCATCAAAGGTGTGTAGGTAGCGGCGGATCTGCCCGATACCTTCCTGACCATACTTACGGAAGAACTCTTCTAAACCGTTAAAATCATTCGCCTGGGGACCAAAATAGCTGATATGGCGGCCTTGTTCGCGAGCTTTACGGATTTCCACATCCATTTCAGGGCGAGTGAAACGGTGAAAGCTGTCCCCCTCAACCCAAGCGGGTTTGACGTTCATCATGTTGAACATCTTACGGAACGCTTCTGATGTGGTTGTAGTTCCGGCACCGGAAGAACCAGTGACCGCAATAATAGGGTGTTTTGCTGACATGACAAACCTTGTCTGTGTGATTTATTCCTTTAAACGAAAGCCACTATAGCACGCTTTGGTTACCTAACACTGTATGCAGTTCTATATCCATAAGCGAAGTCTAGTTTTGACCGAAGTACGTTGAGCGGTTAGAACTTTTGCTTGAGCTGGATGTCGACGGTTTCGTGCAGTTCGGAAAACACCACTACGGCTTCACCTGATTCGAGTTGTGCGCGGATTTGGTCGACTTTATCTTGCAAAGATACTTCGACGGCTCCGTAATCAGTCCCTTCACGTAGAACAAATTCGCGAATTAGATTGTCTAGGGTGTCTGGCTCAATTTGTTGCCATGGAACGATCATAAATACCTCTTCATTTTACGATGCAGACGTGAATAGTTAGGCCGAAGTTGCCAAGCTTTGATAGTAAGCAGGCAGTGACTCTTCGAGCCAGAACCTTGGTTTAAGTGCACTGCCAGTAACGAAGCCAACGTGACCTCCTTGCTCAAACAACCGGTAGTCAATGTTGTCGGGCAAGACATATTTTGGAATCACTGCCTCGGTCATAAATGGGTCATCTTTAGCATGAATGATCTGCGTGGGTAGCGAGATCTCTTTAAGGCGATGGATCCCAGAGCAGCGTTGATAGTAGTCGTCTGCGTCTTTAAATCCGTGCAGTGGGGCAGTAATCAGATCGTCAAACTCATACAATTTGGTGACTCGCTTAATATTCTGGTAGCTCAGGCCTAGCTCTCCCTTTAGAAGGTGGTGTTTTTGCAGCGCGGTCTTTTTCAGTGAAGAGAGCAGGTAGTTCTTATATAGCTTAGAGAAGCCTTGCTCGATACGTTGCGAACACGCAGAGAGATCGAGCGGCGCGGAAACTACGGTCGCGGCTTCAAGCAGCGGCTCTTGTTGATATTGGGCTAAATAGTTGGCCAGCATGTTGCCACCGAGTGAAATACCTACTGCGACCTTGGCCTGTTGCGGGAATTGAGAATTAAGCTGTTCTAGGAAGAAACGTGCATCTTCGACTTCACCGGAATGATACGCACGCGCCAACTTATTCGGTTTACCACTACAGCCGCGAAAATGCATCATTACAGACAGCCAACCTTGCTTGGCAAAGGCATTCATCAACCCATTAGCGTAGGGGCTGTAAAAACAACCTTCTAGGCCATGAAATAGAACAAAGATAGGTTTGCTTTGAGCTGATTTATCTTCAGGGTTTTGACTCCAAGCTATATCAAGAAAATCACCGTCAGGCGTATTCAGCGTTTGCCAAACTGGCTCAAACAACGCCTTTTTGCGAATAAAGCGCGGAGCTAAGGTTTGTAAGTGCGGGTTAGCGAGTCCTTTAGCGGCAACAAAATGAGTCATAACGATCCTGAGTTGTGACGGGATTATAGGTTGGCAATATCTTTGATAGGTTCAGCGAAAACAGCATAAAGCTGCTCGCCACCTAGCTGACGACAGTAACGCAAGGTGAGAGGTTCAGCGTGGTTTACCTCTAGTTCAATATTGTTGATGCAATCAACAAGATCAGACTGCTGCTGCTTCTCGAGTTGCAGCTCAAATTGGAGTGACTCGCGATAGAGGGTATCAGGCAGGTTATTCTTAAACTTGCGCCTTAGCTCTCGGTAGCTATGGAGTAATGCTTCTGAGCGACCAAGACACTCTTCTACCTTATGCCAGTCTTGCTCTTGAAAACTCACCTGCTGCTCATCAAGCCATTTGAGCAGCAGCAGTAGGTTTACGTTACCTTTGAAATGGTTTTGTAAATGTAGACACGCCTCTTTGACTTCTCGCACACTGTAGTACTGCAAGCTAAATTGCCATAAGCGCTCTAGTGTTAAAGAAATAGTGACGTGCTTTGAACTCATTGGCTGTTGAACTCCTGTTCCATACTCTCTAGCTCTTCCTGTAGAGCCATCCATTCCATTTCCACATCTTCAAGCTCACTTTTACTGTTGGCCTGAATCGCTAGCACTTCGTTAAGTTTAGCTTTATTTTCGGCTTCATAAAGTGAGTTGTCTGATAATTGAGCTTCTGCTTCCGCAAGCTTAGCGCCCAACTTATCCATTTTCTCTTCAAGTTTTGTCAGGTTCTTGCGAATTGGTGCGGTTAGTTTACGGAACTCCGCTTCACGACGCTTCTGCTCTTTTTTCGCCGCAGCACTGTTTTCGGTGCTTTTCTCCGGTTGTTGAGCTTGCGCCTCTTTTCGCTCGGCCTTTTGTTGTTCGGTCAGCCACTTGTAGTAATCATTTAAGTCACCATCAAATGGCGCCACTTGGCGATCGTGAACCAGGTATAAGTCATCCGTGGTGGCACGCAGTAAGTAGCGGTCGTGGGAAACAATCACCATTGCACCTTCGAAGGTTTGCAGTGCCATGGTCAGCGCTTGACGCATATCCAGGTCAAGGTGGTTGGTTGGTTCGTCGAGTAGTAGCAGGTTAGGCTTTTGCCATACGACCAAAGCCAAGACTAAACGCGCTTTCTCACCCCCCGAAAACGGTGCGACTTTTTCTAGTGCTTTGTCTCCTTGGAAGCCAAAACTACCTAGATAGTTACGCAGCTCAAGTTCATTCTTGTCTGGCGCTATCTGCATCATGTGCTGTAGTGGCGTCTCTTCTGGGTGCAGTGTTTCTAATTGGTGCTGAGCAAAGTAACCAATTTTAACGCCTTGCGAATAGGTTAGGTCACCACCTTGAGGGTTTAGCTCACGAGACAACAGCTTGATAAGGGTTGACTTACCTGCGCCATTGCGCCCAAGCAGACCGATACGGCTGCCCGGTACTAGGTTTAGGCGGATCTTTTCCAGAATGAGGTTGTCACCGTATCCTGCTGATACCTCATCCATCATGATGATCGGGTTTGGCAAAGCATCCGGTTTTCTAAACTGGAAGCTAAATGGGTTATCAAGCTGGGCAGGAAGAACTCGCTCCATACGCTCTAGGGCTTTAATCCGACTCTGCGCTTGGCGAGCTTTTGAAGCTTTATAGCGGAAGCGGTCGATATAGCTTTGCATATGTGACATTTGCTTCTGCTGTTTCTCATATTGAGCTTGTTGCAGAATTAGCTTTTGTGCGCGCTGTTCTTCAAACGACGAGTAGTTACCGGTGTACTCATTGAGCTGTTGATTCTCTACATGAATCACACGACTCACAATTGGGTCAAGAAAATCTCGGTCGTGCGAGATAAGCACTAGTGTGCCCGGGTAGTTTTGTAACCAACGTTCTAGCCACATTACCGCATCTAGGTCCAAGTGGTTGGTTGGCTCATCGAGTAGCAAAAGATCAGAGCGGCAAAGCAGGGCCTGAGCAAGGTTAAGGCGCATACGCCAACCCCCAGAGAACTGAGTTAGATTCCAACTCATCTGTTCTTGGCTAAAACCTAAGCCATCAAGCAGCTCAGCTGCGCGAGCGCGAATGCTGTAACCACCGATAGTTTCGATCTTACCGTGGATTTCTGCGACTAAGGTGCCGTTATCTTGCTGTTCGGCGGTCGCTAAATCTGCTTCTAAACCACGATATTCGCGGTCACCATCAATGACGTACTCGATAGCACTTCTCTCTAGTGCCGGAGTTTCTTGTGCGACCCAAGCCAACTCCCAATGAGCAGGCTTACTAAAGTTACCCGCATCAATAGAGAGTTCGTCCTTAATTAAGGCGAAGAGAGTGGATTTTCCGCAGCCGTTTTTACCAACAAGGCCGACTTTGTCGCCCGGGTGGATGGTTGCAGAGGCTTGTTCTAGCAGTGGTTTTCCACCGCGAAGAAGCTGAATGCCAGAGAAGGTAATCATAATCTTTTGCTTTGTCTTTGCTCGTATTGCGACGAATAGTAGGGTACTTAACGGGTTATGTCGATCATTGCGTTATTGCCACTAACAACGTATAACAAACTGATAACCATAAACGACATTAAAAACCGAATAATTACAAAAGGATTGTTGGTCAAGGAATGCAAACTTTACCTTTGAGTAAACCTAAGGTGTTGGTGTTGTACGCCCACCCTGAGTCACAGAGCTCTGTGGCGAATCAAATGATGATCAAGAAAATCGAGTCGCTTGATCACGTCACGGTGCATGATCTCTACGCTCACTATCCTGATTTCTTTATTGATGTTGCTGTCGAGCAAGCTCTGCTTGAAGCTCATGATGTGATCGTATTTCATCACCCTCTTTATATGTACTCTTGTCCTGCACTGCTGAAAGAGTGGTTTGATCGCGTGTTAGGCAAAGGCTTTGCCTATGGAAAAGGTGAAGCACTGAAAGGGAAATACTGGCGTAGCGTCATCACTACTGGAGGTAAAAAGGAAGCGTTTGGTCGCACTGGCTACAACCGTTATCCGTTGGATGAGATCTTACAACCGTTTGAATTGACTGCTGCACTGTGTCAGATGGAGTGGATTGAGCCTCTGGTACTCTACTGGGCGCGTAACGTGAGTGAGATGGAGCGCTATCAACATGCTGAAGCTTATCGTCAATGGCTGAATGATCCTTTGCTTACCTATACTGAACAGGTAGTAGGGGGTAGTAATGGCATTTGAAAGTGATTTTCTTAACAGCAGTGTGATCTTTTTAACCGCGGCCGTTGTTGCTGTGCCATTAGCTCAGCGCTTGGGGCTTGGGTCGGTGCTCGGATACTTGCTTGCGGGTGTGGCGATTGGTCCTTGGGGCCTGGGTTTAATCCGCGATGTCGAAGCGATCCTTCACTTTGCTGAATTTGGCGTGGTGCTGCTGCTATTTTTGATTGGCTTAGAGCTAAATCCGAAGAAGTTATTGCAGATGAAAGGGCCGATACTCGGACTCGGTGGCGCTCAAGTGATTATTACTACCTTGGTCTTGGCGAGTATAGCCTCTGTTTTTGGGGCGACATGGCAAACCAGTTTAGTGATTGGTATGGGCTTAGCCCTCTCATCTACAGCCATTGCTCTACGCGTGATTGAAGAGCAGGGGCTCGCAGGCGGTGAAACCGGGCAATCGGGTTTTGCAGTTCTGCTATTTCAAGATATCGCTGTTATTCCCATGTTAGCTATTCTTCCGATACTGGCGGGGAACACGGCAGGTAATTGGTTCGATGCGCTATGGATGTTAGCTGGCGTCGCTGGGCTGCTAGTCGGCGGTCACTTTTTATTAAGGCCACTGTTTCGCTACGTAGTACTAAGTGGTGTTCGAGAGCTATTTACTGTTGCGGCGCTGCTACTTGTTATTGGTATTGCGCTGTTAATGAAGCAGCTTGGGTTGTCTATGGCGCTAGGTACTTTCCTCGCTGGAGTAATATTAGCTGAGAGTGAATATCGTCATGAACTAGAGATCGCCATCGAGCCATTTAAAGGGTTGCTATTAGGGCTATTCTTTATTGCAGTAGGGATGGCGGTTAACCTTGGTTTGCTTGCTTTGCAGCCGTTAGTGGTGCTGTCCGCTGTGGTTGGTTTGGTGGTGATAAAAGGGCTGATTCTTTATTTCCTAGCCCGACTTGCAGGTAGCCGAGCCAAATCACGTAGCAAAATGGCGGCGATTTTAAGCCAAGGTGGTGAGTTTGCTTTCGTTATCTTTACTGCCGCAAGCAGTGAGGGGCTGATCAATCAGGATCAAACCGCCTTCCTTTTGGTGGTGGTTAGCTTGTCGATGGTGACGACGCCTTTGCTGCTGATGGCGCAGAACAAATGGTATGCGCGCGGACTAAACAGTGAATCGGTTGACGCGTTGAAAAGTGATGTTGTTAATAAGCAGCCACGAGTCATCATCGCGGGCTTTGGTCGTTTTGGTCAGATCATTGGTCGCTTAATGTATGCGAATAAAATTAAAGTCACCGTACTTGAAAGCGATGCTAGTCAGATCAAATTGCTGCGTAAGTATGGCTACAAGGTTTTCTATGGTGATGCAACTCAGCTCGATCTGCTTAGAGCCGCAGGCGCCGATAAAGCTGAAGCTATGATTATCTGTACCGACTCACCAGATGAGATTATGAAAATTATCGAGCTGTGTCAGACTCACTTCCCTGACCTTAAACTGCTTGCTCGAGCAAGAAGTCGCGTAGAGGCTTACCAACTGCTGAGTCATGGTGTCGATAACTACTCACGAGAAACTTTCTTAGGGGCGCTCGATCTTGGCCGCCAAGCTCTAGTTAATTTGGGCATGCACCCATATCAAGCAAAGCGCGCTGAGGCGCATTTTAGAAAGCTCGATAATGCTATGCTCAAAGAGTTGCTCCCTCAGCACAATGATGACAAGCAATTGGCCCAAAGAGCCAAAGAGGCCCGTAAAGAACTGGAAGAGATTTTTGGTCGAGAGCTAGAGAGCGATCAGCAAGCCAAAAACTTCTGGGAATAATCTAGGTCAGTAGACCCCAATAACTGAGTTGTATAATGAAAAAGAGATTTATCGCAGGAGCCAGTTGCCCTAAGTGTTCCGCTCAAGACACTTTGCGCTGGTGGATAGAAAACAATATAGAGTTGGTTGAATGTGTTGAGTGTGGACATCAAGATCAGCGAACGCCGCAATCTGTAGATACCAGTGAACACAACGGTCAAGAAATGATCGGTATTTTTAGGCCAGATTGATTGTGTTTCTTTAAATGATCCCCATAATACCCCGGTAGAAAGTTTATAGATCTTAGTTTGGGCTAAGATCCTTTATCCTCCTTGGAGCCAATATGAAAATTGAAAAGAACGTAGTTGTAAGTCTTGCTTACCAAGTGAAGTTAGAAGATGGCGCTGTTGTAGACCAATCAACAGCTGAAGCGCCTCTGGATTACCTACATGGGAACAACAATCTAATCACTGGTCTTGAAACAGCGTTAGAAGGCAAAGAAGCAGGTGCTAAGTTCTCTGTGACAGTTTCTCCTGAGGAAGCGTACGGCGAGCACAGCGATGCTCTTGTTCAGCGCGTTCCAGCAGACGTGTTCCAAGGTGTTGATGAGATCGTTGTTGGTATGCGCTTTCTAGCGGATACTGACCAAGGTCCAATCCCTGTAGAAGTAACCGAAGTTGATGGTGATGAAGTGGTTGTTGATGGTAACCACATGCTTGCTGGTCAAACTCTAACTTTCGATGTTGAAGTTGTAGCGGTACGTGAAGCAACAGCAGAAGAAGTTGAGCATGGCCATGTCCACCAAGCTGGTGGCTGTGGTCACGACCACGATCATGAAGGTGGCTGTTGTGGTGGCGAAGGTCACGGTGAAGAGAAGAAAGAGGGCTGCTGCGGTGGCGGTGGTTGCGGTTCGCACTAATTTGCTTACCAACT
The DNA here is from genome assembly GCF_036533755.1 of Vibrio sp. M260118. Taxonomy (NCBI): domain Bacteria; kingdom Pseudomonadati; phylum Pseudomonadota; class Gammaproteobacteria; order Vibrionales; family Vibrionaceae; genus Vibrio; species Vibrio sp. M260118. The sequence goes on from NZ_JATABG010000002.1 coordinate 17,743, forward strand.
AGATTTTGAAGGGCGTTTCCCGCTGTACGGGCAACGCCTTTTTTGTTATTCAATGAGTAGTAATTTACAGTTTGGAGCCTCTTCGATGACTCAACCTTTCTCTATTGCCATTCACGGCGGTGCAGGAACTATCTTGCGTGAACAAATGGACGACGCTTTAAAGGCTTCGATACTGGCAGATCTAGAAACGTCAGTACGCGCTGGGCATCAGATATTAGTCGAAGGCGGTGATGCTCTCGATGCCGCCGTTGCTGCGGTAAAGGTGTTGGAAGATTCCCCTAACTTCAATGCAGGTAAAGGGTCGGTATTGACCAACAAAGAGATGGTTGAGATGGATGCCTCTGTAATGCATGGCAAAGATAAGCAAGCGGGGGCGGTGGCAGGTGTTAGACATATTAAGAACCCGATCGAGCTAGCACGTGATGTGATGAATAAAAGTGCTCACGTAATGCTGATTGGTGAAGGAGCTGAAGAGTTTGCCTTTGAGCATGGCTATCAGTATACCGAGCAAGACTATTTCTTTACTGAGCGCAGATATGAACAACTGTTATCGATGAAAGAGAAAGGGCTATTTGCGTTATCGGAGTCCAAGTACCCCGATGATAAGAAATTCGGCACAGTGGGTGCGGTCGCGTTAGACCAACATGGCAATTTGGCGGCAGCCACGAGTACTGGTGGGGTGACCAACAAAAAGTATGGTCGAGTGGGTGATTCTGCAATTGTTGGCGCAGGTACTTATGCCGAAAATGACAATGTTGCTGTCTCGACCACTGGCATGGGCGAGTTCTTTATTCGTCAAACAGTGGCGAGCGATGTGGCGGCGAGAATGCGCTATTTGAATGAAGAACTGCACACTGCCTGCGAGGCCATCATTCAAGGGGAGTTAAAACAGATGGGAGGAGAAGGTGGTCTGATTGCTGTCGATGGAAAAGGAAATCTACATTTTGCGATGAACAGCACAGGCATGTATCGGGCAGGAATCGATGTTAATGGTGAGTTTGGTGTCAAAATCTACGCTGATGAGTAGTGGGTGCGCGCCTATCTATCGCTGAAGTAGAGGTTAAGTCGCTGATATAATTCGCCGTTGTTTTCATTACCTCAATATTTAAGGGGGATTAAGCTACGATGATTAAAAAATGACTGCAAGAAATGTGATTCAGTGCTAGAATCCATTTTTAACTAGCAACAGATACTGGAAAGATGGGAAATAACGTAGTCGTTCTGGGCACCCAATGGGGTGACGAAGGTAAAGGTAAAATTGTTGACCTTTTAACTGAAGATGCAAAGTACGTGGTTCGCTACCAAGGCGGTCACAATGCAGGTCACACTCTTGTAATTGACGGTGAAAAAACCGTTCTTCACTTAATTCCATCAGGCATTCTACGCGATAACGTGAAATGTGTTATCGGTAATGGCGTTGTACTATCGCCTGAAGCACTTCTTAAAGAAATGAAACCTCTTGAAGAGCGTGGTATTCCAGTTCGTGAGCGTCTTTTCATTTCTGAAGCTTGTCCTCTAATTCTTCCTTACCACATCGCTATCGACAACGCGCGCGAAACTGCTCGTGGTAAAAAAGCGATTGGTACGACGGGTCGTGGTATCGGTCCTGCTTACGAAGACAAAGTGGCTCGTCGCGGTCTTCGCGTTGGTGACCTTTTCGACAAAGAAGTATTTGCTGAGAAACTAAAAGAAGTCATGGAATTCCATAACTTCCAGCTAGAGCACTTCTACAAAGCTGAAACAGTAAGCTACGACGAAGTTCTTGAGCAGTGCATGGGTTATGCTGACCTACTCACTTCTATGGTTATCGACGTAACTGATGAACTTGATGCCGCACGTAAGCGTGGTGACAAGATCATGTTTGAAGGTGCACAAGGTACACTTCTAGATATCGACCACGGTACTTACCCTTACGTAACTTCTTCTAACACGACGGCTGGTGGTGTAGCAGCAGGTTCTGGTTTTGGTCCGCGTCATATTGGTTACATCCTTGGTATCACTAAGGCGTACTGTACTCGTGTTGGTTCAGGTCCATTCCCAACTGAGCTATACGACGGTCTAGATAAGCAAGACCCAGTAGGTAAGCACCTAGGTGATGTTGGCCAAGAATTTGGTGCAACAACAGGTCGCTTGCGTCGTACTGGTTGGTTTGATGCAGTTGCAATGCGTCGTGCAGTCCAAATCAACTCTATCTCAGGTTTCTGTCTGACTAAGCTAGACGTTCTAGATGGCCTAGAAGAGCTAAAAATCTGTACTGGTTACAAGATGGAAGATGGCTCTATCCTAGAAGTTTCGCCAATGGCTGCTGAAGCATTTGAAAAAGCAACGCCTATCTACGAAACAATGCCTGGTTGGTCTGAAACAACATTTGGTGCTAAGTCTTTAGATGCACTTCCTCAAGCGGCACTTGACTACATCAAACGTATTGAAGAGCTAACGGGTGTTCCAGTTGACATTATTTCTACTGGCCCAGATCGTAACGAAACAATCATTAAGGTACACCCTTATCAAGCTTAATTGCTGATTGTTAACTAGTTTTAAAAACCGGCATCAATTGCCGGTTTTTTTATAACCAATTTTCCTTGCGATTCTCGTCAGTTACGGCAACAATTTGCCATGTGTCGGCAATTTTGATTAAAGAGTTAGCAGTGATTGCCGATACTAGTATCAAGCTTGCCGCGTTTGTCGGCAAAACTGATGTTGATTAGAGCCAAGTGATCTCTACAACATCAATGGTCGAAGTGAAGAGTGCAGAACATGAAGCTAATGACATTAGCTGCTTCGATGGTATTGGCGTTTGGTGCCTCACAGGTACAGGCAAATGACTTGTCAGAGATTGGCGAGCCAATACCTATATATACCGAAGCTGAACTAATTAAACTCATCAACAACAACCAACATTTAGAGCGCGTAAAAGCCGATAACTGTCAGCTTGTTGAAGATATTGTGGCTCGTGCAACTCGAATCAGCTTACCTGCGTATGAGTTTTTATACGGAGATATGTTGGCTTGGGGGGTATGTGTCAATCAAGATGTAGAGCTAGGTCTCTACTATATGGAAAATGCTGCTCACCAAGGTTTGCCAGCTGCGTTAGAGCAGATTGGCCGCTACTACTCACGTGGTACTTTGGTTCAGCAAGATAAAGAGCGTGCGATACCATACTTGCGCGAGGCGGCGGCGATGGGTAACTTAAATGCCCGAGTTCACCTTGCCGAGCTACTGCTGCGCGATTATGGAAGTCCGCTCGATTATGAAGATGCTTACCGATGGTTGTATAACTCGGTTACCGCTGATCAGCGAATGCATAAACGGATCAGTGTGTTGAGGCTGGGCCTTGAAAGGCGAATGCCACAAAATATTATCGCTAGAGCGAAAAAACGCGACACATTCTGGTAGCGAACAAAGGCACTTTCTGCACTCAAGCCTAACTCCTAGTCCAATGCCCAACTTAAAGGTTGGGCATTGTCGTCTATACCAAGCGCCTTCAAACGGTAGGTCGTTTGAAGCATAACCGCTGAGATAGATGAAATCATATTGAAAAACAGCGAAATTCAGGCGACTTACCTGTAGCTTATCTCGCGACTCAGATATACTAGTTTTAAATCCCCTTCCTTTGTTAATTAGGCGTGCCTATGTCAGACAATATCCATAACGACCCATTTGCAGCTCGTGAATCGGAAAACTACGATAACCCAATCCCTAGTCGAGAGTTCATTCTTGAGTTTTTAAGCCAAGCGGGTGTTCCGATGAACCGTAACGACCTGTTTGATGCGCTCAAGCTTTCTGGAGAGGAGCATTACGAAGGTTTGCGTCGTAGGCTACGTGCTATGGAGCGCGATGGTCAGTTAGTCTTCACTCGCCGTCAATGCTATGCCTTACCTGAAAAACTAGAGATGATTAAAGGCTACGTAATTGGTCATAAGGATGGTCACGGTTGGGTACGTCCAGAAGGAAGTGTCGGTAAAGACAACGATATCGTATTACCTCACCACCAGATGAAAAACATCATTCACGGTGATTACGTGTTGGTGCAACCGACTGAAAACTCGAAGCGAGGCCGTAAGGAGGGACGTCTGGTTCGTGTACTTGAAGAGCGCGCGACGCAAATTGTTGGCCGTTTCTTTATGGAATATGGCTACTCCTACGTGGTGCCGGACGATTCGCGCATTCATCAAGATATCTTGATCCCGAATGATCTTCGTGCAGGTGCACGTATGGGTAATGTGGTGGTGATTGAAATTACCGATCGTGGTTCTCGCTCTCGCGGTATGATGGGAAAAGTGATTGAAGTACTTGGTGAAAATATGGCACCAGGAATGGAGACGCAAATCGCCATCCGCACTCACCAGATCCCGCATGATTGGCCTGAAGCGGTGGACAAGCAAATCGAAGGCTTGGGTGAAGAAGTCCCTGAGGAAGCCAAAGTAGGTCGAGTGGATTTGCGTGACCTGCCATTAGTTACTATTGATGGCGAAGACGCGCGAGACTTCGATGATGCGGTATATTGCGAAGCGAAAAAGGGCGGCGGTTGGCGCTTATGGGTCGCCATCGCCGATGTGAGCTATTACGTTCGTCCAGACAGCGCGTTAGATAAAGAAGCGATTAATCGTGGTAACTCGGTCTATTTCCCATCGCAAGTAGTGCCAATGCTACCGGAAGTACTGTCGAACGGCTTGTGTTCACTCAACCCACAAGTGGACCGATTATGTATGGTGTGTGAGATGACCATCTCTGAGTCAGGTAAACTGTCTGGCTATAAACACTATGAAGCTGTGATGAACTCTCATGCTCGCCTAACCTATAACAAGGTGCATGATATCCTTGAAGGCGATGAAGAGCTGCGTGAAAGATACCAACCAGTGGTTTCGCATCTAGAAGAACTGCATAAAATGTATAAGGTTCTTAAACGTGCGCGTGACCATCGGGGTGCGATTGAGTTTGAGACGGTAGAAACCAAGTTTATCTTTAACGCTGAGCGTAAGATTGACAGTATCGAACCTGTTGTCCGCAATGATGCGCACAAGATTATTGAAGAGTGTATGATTTTAGCCAATATCGCTTCGGCTTCATTGGTAGAGAAAGCAAAAGAGCCGGCGCTGTATCGTATCCACGAATCTCCTGGTGAACTTCGCCTACAAGGCTTTCGCGATTTCCTCGGTGAGCTTGGCTTACATTTAAATGGTGGTCTAGAACCTTCACCAACTGACTACGCAGATCTGGTGAAACAAATCGGTGAGCGAGCGGATAAAGAGCTGATTCAAACCATGCTGCTGCGCTCTATGAAGCAAGCGGTTTACAACGCCGACAACTGTGGTCACTTTGGTTTGGCACTTAAGCGTTATGCTCACTTTACTTCGCCGATTCGTCGTTACCCAGATTTGCTGTTACACCGTGCGATTAAGTATCTGATCGCTAAAGAGAATGGTACCGTGAGAGACCAATGGACTCCTACGGGAGGTTACCATTACTCATTTGATGACATGGACTTCTATGGTGAGCAGTGCTCGATGACCGAGCGCCGAGCTGATGACGCGACTCGCGAAGTGTCTGATTGGCTCAAGTGTGAATATATGCAAGACCACGTTGGCGAAGAGCTAGAAGGGGTGATTGCCAATGTCACTGGTTTTGGTTTCTTCGTTCGCTTAAGTGATCTGCATATTGATGGCCTGGTACATATTTCAGCGCTGGCCAACGACTTATCGGCGAGAGCTTTGGTGCAATCTACCGTTTAGGCGACGCAGTTAAAGTGAAAGTCCTTTCGGTGAACCTCGATGATCGTCAAATTGACTTTGAATTAGTCGAAACAAGTCGTAAGCTACGCGGCGAAGGAAAGACGGCGAAGAAACGTGCCGCAGAGGCAAAGAGAAAAGCCAAAGAGAAAAAACGTGCAGCGACCAAAGGCGGTACAGGGCGCAAAGCAAGCCCTGATGTCGAACCGACTAAGCGTCCGGAGCGTTCAGAGTCGAAAGGCAAGAAGCCTAAAGTGACCAAGGCGCGTAAGAAGAAGCCTGGCACCAATGCGAAGAAAACTAAGCGTAGTAAGAAAGCGCCGCAGTAAGAAATAACCCAACAGGTTTTAAAATGAGTAACGAATTTATCTATGGTATTCACGCAGTTAAAGCTGTACTTGAGCGTGAACCTGAGCGCTTTATCGAAGCGTTCGTACTAAAAGGTCGTCAAGATGACCGATTAATGCCGATTTTAAACGAGCTACAAGTGTGTGGCGTTTCTATTCAGCAAATGACACGTAAAACGCTTGATGATAAGGCTCGTGGTGCCAATCACCAAGGCATCATGGCCCGCGTTAAGCCTGCCAAGCAGTTAAACGAGAATGACTTAGATGACATTCTTACTAAACATGAGTCGCCACTGCTGCTAGTACTCGATGGCGTGACTGATCCGCACAACTTAGGCGCGTGCCTACGTAATGCAGATGCTGCGGGCGTTGCTGCGGTAATCGTACCAAAAGATAAGTCAGCGAATATTAATGCCACGGTAAGTAAAGTTGCTTGTGGTGCTGCTGAGACAGTCCCACTAGTTCGTGTGACTAATCTAGCTCGCACCATGCGCGCATTACAAGAGCAGGGTGTTTGGTTCGTCGGTACTGCGGGTGAAGCCACTCACGACATCTACCAGGCTAAGTTGACAGGTTCGTTGGCCATCGTCATGGGTGCAGAAGGTGACGGCATGCGCCGCCTGACTCGCGAAACCTGCGATGACCTAATCAAGATCCCTATGGCGGGTAGCGTATCTAGCCTAAACGTCTCAGTAGCATCAGGCGTTTGTCTGTTTGAAGCGGTACGCCAAAGACTGGATTCTAGTTTCTAGTTTCTAGTTTCTAGTTTCTAGTTTCTAGTTTCTAGTTTCTAGTTTCTAGTTCCTAGAGGTTTAGTCCTTTTCTAGGAACTAGGAACTCCCCCTTCACTTTTTTCTCTCTTCTATTTATCTGATTAATTTTCAAACACCGCTTGCAAGTAAAATTGTGATCTGTATAATGCGTCGCACTGGTTGAGCCAGTTGTGAACCAATGAGCGAAGAGGAGCTGATTTATCTCTTTGATATTTCAGGTAATGTAGACTCAGCTTATGTTCGCGGTTAATACAATTAGCTACTTATTCTTCGGAATAACTATCCCCAGACGTGATTCTGGTATGTAGGGGTAGTTAATCGAAAATTAACTGACAATACTTCCTAATCTTGGAAGTTACGGTTTCACATAAATCAATCGGCATTCTCTCGTCTTTACGAGTCTGAGTGGCGATATTGTTTGTGTAATTTTTAATATTGGAGCTCTGTCTCATGCAGAACCAACGTATCCGTATCCGCCTAAAAGCTTTCGATTACAAACTAATCGATGCTTCAACAGCGGAAATCGTTGAAACAGCTAAGCGCACTGGCGCACAGGTTCGTGGTCCAATCCCACTACCTACTCGTAAAGAGCGTTTCACAGTTCTTATCTCTCCACACGTTAACAAGAAAGCACGTGACCAGTACGAAATTCGTACTCACAAGCGTCTAATCGACATCGTTGAGCCAACAGACAAAACTGTTGATGCTCTAATGCGTCTAGACCTTGCTGCGGGCGTTGACGTTCAAATTAGCCTAGGTTAAGGGAGATTAGAAGAATGATTGGTCTAATCGGTCGTAAAGTGGGCATGACCCGCGTATTTACTGAAGAAGGCGTTTCTATCCCAGTAACAGTTGTTGAGGTTGAAGCTAACCGTGTTTCTCAAGTTAAAACTCTTGAGACAGATGGCTACGCTGCAATCCAGGTTACTGCTGGTGCTAAGAAAGCTAACCGCGTAAACAAAGCTGAAGCAGGTCACTTTGCTAAAGCTGGCGTTGAAGCTGGTCGCGGTCTTTGGGAATTCCGTTTGGAAAACGATGAAGAGTTTGCAGTTGGCGCTGAGCTAACAGTTGAACTATTCAACGAAACAAAGAAAGTAGACGTTACTGGTACATCTAAGGGTAAAGGTTTCCAAGGCGCTGTTAAGCGTTGGAACTTCCGCACTCAAGATATGACTCACGGTAACTCATTGTCTCACCGTGCTCCTGGTTCTATTGGCCAATGTCAAACTCCAGGTCGCGTATTTAAAGGCAAGAAAATGGCAGGTCACATGGGTGCTGAGCGTGTAACGACTCAAAACCTAGAGATCGTACGTGTTGACGCTGAGCGCAATCTGCTTCTTATTAAAGGTGCAGTCCCAGGCGCAACTGGCGGTAACGTGATCGTTAAACCAGCTGTTAAAGCATAACGTCTCAGGAGTAAGTAATGGAACTAATGGTTAAAGGTGCTGATGCACTAACTGTTTCCGAAACTACTTTCGGACGTGAGTTTAACGAAGCTCTTGTACACCAAGTAGTTGTTGCGTACGCAGCAGGTGCTCGTCAAGGTACTCGTGCTCAGAAAACACGTTCAGAAGTTTCTGGCGGTGGCGCTAAGCCATGGCGTCAAAAAGGTACTGGCCGTGCACGTGCTGGTACAATCCGTAGCCCAATCTGGCGTACAGGTGGTGTTACTTTTGCTGCGAAACCACAAGATCACAGCCAAAAAGTAAACAAGAAAATGTACCGTGGTGCTATGAAGAGCATTCTTTCTGAGCTTGTTCGTCAAGAGCGTCTAATCGTTGTTGATAACTTCTCAGTAGAAGCACCAAAGACTAAAGAACTAGTTGCTAAGCTTAAAGAGCTTGAGCTAACTGACGCTTTAATCGTGACTAGCGAAGTAGATGAGAACCTATTCTTAGCTGCTCGTAACCTATACAAAGTTGACGCACGTGACGTTGCTGGTATCGACCCAGTTTCTCTAATTGCGTTCGACAAAGTTGTAATTACTGCTGAAGCAGTTAAACAAGTAGAGGAGATGCTAGCATGATCACTGAAGAGCGTATCCTAAAAGTTCTACGTGCACCGCACATCTCTGAAAAAGCAACTATGGCAGCTGAGAAAGCGAACACTATCGTTTTCAAAGTAGCAATCGATGCAACTAAAAAAGAGATCAAAGCAGCTGTAGAAAAGCTATTTGAAGTTGAAGTTAAGTCTGTAAATACTCTTATCAATAAGGGTAAGACCAAACGTCAAGGTCTACGCCAAGGTCGCCGCAGCGACGTTAAGAAAGCGTACGTTACTTTGAAAGAAGGTCAAGATCTTGACTTCGTTGGCGGCGCGGAATAACAGGAGTAGTTAAGAATGGCTATTGTTAAATGTAAGCCGACTTCCCCTGGTCGTCGTCACGTTGTTAAAGTTGTTAACGCTGACCTACACAAGGGCAAGCCATACGCACCTCTTCTAGAGAAAAACTCTAAGAACGGTGGTCGTAACAACAACGGTCGTATCACAGTACGTCACATCGGCGGTGGTCACAAGCACCACTACCGTGTAATTGACTTCAAACGTACTAAAGACGGTATCCCAGCGAAAGTTGAGCGTCTTGAATATGATCCAAACCGTAGCGCTAACATCGCTCTAGTTCTGTACGCAGACGGTGAGCGTCGTTACATCCTAGCACCTAAAGGTGTTAACGCTGGTGATGCTATCCAGTCTGGTGTTGATGCACCAATCAAAGCTGGTAACACTCTACCAATGCGTAACATCCCAGTAGGTTCAACTGTACACAACGTTGAACTTAAGCCTGGTAAAGGTGGTCAGCTAGCTCGTTCGGCTGGTGCATATGCTCAAATCGTTGCTCGCGACGGTGCATACGTAACTATCCGTCTACGTTCTGGCGAAATGCGCAAAGTACTTTCTGAAGGCCGTGCAACAATCGGTGAAGTTGGTAACTCTGAGCACATGCTACGTGAACTTGGTAAAGCTGGTGCTAACCGCTGGCGCGGTGTTCGTCCTACCGTTCGCGGTGTGGTAATGAACCCAGTAGACCACCCACACGGTGGTGGTGAAGGTCGTACTTCTGGTGGCCGTCACCCAGTTTCACCATGGGGTCAGCCAACTAAAGGCTTCAAGACTCGTAAGAACAAACGCACTGACAAGTACATCGTACGTCGTCGTAACAAGTAATCTATATAAAGAGGAATCGCCATGCCACGTTCTCTCAAGAAAGGTCCATTTATTGACCTACACTTGCTGAAGAAGGTAGAGAAAGCGGTGGAAAGCGGAGACAAAAAGCCTATTAAGACTTGGTCCCGTCGTTCAATGATCATCCCTACGATGATCGGTTTGACCATCGCTGTCCATAATGGTCGTCAGCACGTACCAGTATTCGTAACCGAAGAAATGATCGGTCACAAACTGGGCGAATTCGCACCAACACGTACTTACCGCGGCCATGTCGTGGATAAGAAAGCTAAGAAGCGTTAAGGAGTAGATGATGGAAGCATTAGCTAAACATAACTTTGCTCGCATTTCGCCTCAGAAAGCTCGCTTAGTTGCGGATCAAATTCGTGGAAAATCTGTAGACCAGGCTCTAGAAATTCTAACGTTCAGCAACAAAAAAGCTGCTGATCTAATCAAGAAAGTTCTTGAGTCAGCTATCGCTAACGCGGAGCACAATGAAGGCGCAGATATTGACGATCTAAATGTCGCAAAAATCTTCGTAGATGAAGGCCCTATCATGAAGCGTATTATGCCTCGTGCTAAAGGTCGTGCGGATCGTATCTTGAAGCGTTCAAGCCACATCACTGTTGTTGTAGCAGATCGCTAAGAGACTAGGAGAGTAAGCAATGGGTCAAAAAGTACATCCAAATGGTATTCGTCTAGGCATCGTTAAGCCTTGGAATGCTACATGGTTTGCTAACACCAAAGATTTCGCTGACAACCTAGACGGCGACTTCAAGGTACGTCAGTTCCTTACAAGTGAACTGAAAAAAGCATCTCTTTCACGCATCGTTATCGAGCGTCCAGCTAAGAGCATCCGTGTGACTATTCACACTGCTCGTCCTGGCGTTGTAATCGGTAAGAAAGGTGAAGACGTAGAGAAACTACGCACAGCTGTAGCTAAAATTGCAGGTGTACCAGCGCAAATTAACATCGCTGAAGTACGTAAGCCTGAACTTGATGCACAGCTTGTAGGTGATAGCATCGCGTCTCAGCTAGAGCGTCGTGTTATGTTCCGTCGTGCTATGAAGCGCGCGGTACAAAACGCTATGCGTCTAGGCGCTAAAGGTATCAAAGTAGAAGTAAGCGGTCGTCTAGGCGGCGCTGAAATTGCACGTTCAGAGTGGTACCGTGAAGGCCGTGTGCCTCTACACACTCTACGTGCTGACATTGATTACGCAACTTCTTCGGCTCACACTCAATACGGTGTGATCGGCATTAAGACTTGGATCTTCAAAGGTGAGATCCTAGGTGGCATGCCAGCAGCTAACGCTGTAGAGCCTAAAGGCGACAAGCCTAAGAAGCAGCGTAAAGGCCGTAAGTAAGGAGTCGACAGATGCTACAACCTAAACGTACTAAGTTCCGTAAGGTTCAGACTGGTCGTAACCGTGGTCTAGCTAAAGGTACTGATGTAAGCTTCGGCGAATTCGGTCTTAAAGCTACTGGCCGTGGTCGTCTAACTGCTCGTCAAATCGAAGCGGCACGTCGTGCAATGACACGTCACGTTAAGCGTCAAGGTAAAATCTGGATCCGTGTGTTCCCAGACAAACCTATCACAGAAAAACCACTAGAAGTTCGTCAAGGTAAGGGTAAAGGTAACGTTGAGTACTGGGTAGCCCAAATCCAACCTGGTAAGGTGATGTACGAAATGGGTGGTGTACCTGAAGAATTGGCTCGTGAAGCGTTCCGTCTAGCGGCGCGTAAACTGCCATTCAAAACTACATTTGTAACTAAGCAGGTGATGTGATGAAAGCACAAGATCTACGCGAAAAAAGCGTTGAAGAGCTTAACGCTGAGCTTTTGAATTTGCTACGTGAACAGTTCAACTTGCGCATGCAAGCTGCAACTGGTCAGCTACAGCAAACTCATACTCTGAAAGCTGTACGTCGTGATATCGCACGTGTGAAAACCGTATTGACTGAGAAGGCAGGCGCATAATGAGCGACAAAATTCGTACTTCATTTGGTCGTGTAGTTAGCAACAAGGCTGACAAGTCTATCACTGTTGCTATCGAGCGCATGGTTAAACACCCAATTTACGGCAAGTTCGTAAAGCGCACGACTAAAGTTCACGCACATGACGAGAACAACGAGTGTGGCCTAGGCGATACTGTTGAAATTCGTGAGTGTCGTCCACTGTCTAAGACTAAGTCTTGGACTTTGGTAAAAGTTGTAGAAAAAGCGAAAGGTTAATTCCTAAGCTAATTCTATGAAATTAAACGGCTCCAAATTAATTTTGGGGCCGTTTATTTTTTGACTACCCAATCACAAAAAAGGGTGGTACAATTCGCGTCCCTTTTAAAGAGGCAGCCCGACCCGAGAGGGTCTAGTTTTTTATATATTTAGCGGAGCACTAACAATGATCCAAATGCAAAGTACACTTGACGCAGCTGATAACTCAGGCGCGCGCAAGGTAATGTGTATTAAGGTCCTGGGTGGCTCACACCGCCGTTATGCACATATCGGTGACGTTATCAAAGTTACAGTGAAGGAAGCAATTCCTCGCGGTAAAGTAAAAAAAGGTGACGTTCTGAAGGCGGTTGTTGTGCGCACTCGCAAAGGCGTTCGTCGTCCAGACGGTTCTGTCATTCGCTTCGACCGTAATGCTTGTGTATTGCTTAACGACAATACTGAGCAACCAATCGGTACACGTATCTTTGGCCCTGTGACACGTGAGCTTCGTGGCGATAAGTTCATGAAGATCGTTTCACTGGCTCCAGAAGTTCTGTAAGGAGCACGAAGAAATGGCAGCTAAAATCCGTCGTAATGACGAAGTAATCGTTCTTGCTGGTAAAGATAAAGGCAAGAAAGGTAAAGTAACTAAGGTTCTAGCAACTGGTAAAGTTATCGTTGAAGGTATCAACCTAGTTAAGAAGCATCAGAAACCTGTTCCAGCTATGGGTATCCAAGGCGGTATCGTAGAGCAAGAAGCAGCAATCGACGTTTCTAACGTGGCGATTTTCAACGCAGCTACTGGTAAAGCTGACCGTATCGGTTTCCGTTTCGAAGATGGTAAGAAAGTTCGTTTCTTTAAGTCTAACAACGAAATCGTATCTAACTAATAGAAGTAATTTGGAGTTCTACTATGGCGAAACTGCATGATTACTACAAGTCGTCTGTAGTCGCTGAGCTTACCAAAGAGTTCAGCTACACAAGCGTCATGCAAGTCCCTAGAATCGAGAAAATCACCCTAAACATGGGTGTTGGTGAAGCAATCAACGATAAGAAACTGCTAGAAAATGCAGCTGCTGATATGGCAACGATCTCTGGTCAAAAGCCACTTATCACTAAAGCGCGTAAATCTGTTGCAGGTTTCAAAATCCGTGAAGGCTACCCTATCGGTTGTAAAGTAACCTTGCGTGGCGAACGTATGTGGGATTTTCTTGAGCGTTTAATTAACATCGCTCTTCCACGTGTACGTGACTTCCGTGGCGTTAGCGCTAAGTCTTTTGACGGACGCGGTAACTACAGCATGGGCGTTCGCGAGCAAATCATCTTCCCGGAAATCGACTTTGATAAAGTTGATAAAGTACGCGGTCTAGACATCACTATTACGACGTCTGCTGGTACTGATGAGGAAGGCCGAGCTCTGCTGGCTGCCTTTAACTTCCCATTCCGTAAGTAAGGTGAAGGGTTACTGTTATGGCTAAAAATTCAATGAAAGCACGTGAAGCAAAACGTGCAAAGCTAGTAGCTAAGTTCGCTGAAAAGCGTTCTGCGCTTAAAGCTATCATCAGCGATGTAAACGCATCAGAAGAAGATCGTTGGAACGCAGTTCTTAAGCTGCAATCTCTTCCACGTGATTCAAGTGCATCACGTCAGCGCAACCGTTGTAACCAAACTGGTCGTCCACACGGTTACCTACGTAAGTTCGGTCTAAGCCGTATCAAAGTTCGCGAAGCTTGCATGAAAGGCGAGATTCCTGGACTTCGTAAGGCTAGCTGGTAATTGCCACTTAATCATTTGGAGTAAATCATATGAGCATGCAAGATCCGATTTCGGATATGCTGACCCGCGTTCGTAACGGTCAGGCAGCAAACAAAGTTGCTGTTAAAATGCCTTCTTCAAAGCTTAAAGTTGCAATCGCTGCACTACTAAAAGCTGAAGGTTACATCACTGATTTCGCTGTTGAAGGCGGAGTTAAACCTGAGCTAGAAGTTACTCTTAAGTACTTCCAAGCTAAACCAGTTATCGAGCAACTTAAACGTGTTTCTCGTCCAGGTCTACGTGTTTACAAGAAGAAAGATCAACTTCCTTCTGTAATGGGTGGTCTTGGTGTTGCTATCGTTTCAACTTCCAAGGGTCTGATGTCAGACCGTGCTGCACGTAAAGCAGGTCTTGGCGGTGAAATCATCTGCTACGTAGCTTAATAAGGAGTAGACTATGTCTCGTGTTGCTAAAGCACCTGTCGCTATTCCAGCTGGCGTAGAGGTGAAACTAAACGGCCAAGAAATCACTGTAAAAGGTGCTAAAGGCGAACTATCACGCGTTCTTAACGACGCTGTAGTTGTTGCTCAGGAAGAAAACAATCTTACTTTCGGTCCACGCGAAGGTGTTGTTAACGCATGGGCACAAGCAGGTACTGCTCGCGCTCTAGTTAACAACATGGTTGTTGGCGTTACTGAAGGCTTTACTAAGAAGCTAACCCTTAAGGGTGTTGGTTACCGTGCTGCTATCAAAGGCAACGCTGTAGGTCTAACTCTTGGCTTCTCTCACCCAGTTGAGCATGAATTGCCAGCGGGTATTAAAGCTGAGTGTCCAAGCCAAACTGAAATCGTGATCACTGGTTGTGACAAACAACTTGTTGGTCAGGTTGCGGCTGACATTCGTTCTTACCGTGAGCCTGAGCCTTACAAAGGTAAAGGTGTTCGTTACGCAGATGAAAATGTGCGTACTAAAGAAGCTAAGAAGAAGTAAGGTAACACTATGGATAAGAAAGCATCTCGCATCCGTCGTGCTACACGCGCACGTCGTAAGATTGCAGAACTGGGTGCAACTCGCCTAGTAGTACACCGTACTCCTCGTCACGTGTACGCACAGGTAATTGCAGCTAACGGCTCTGAGGTTATCGCAGCAGCTTCTACTGTAGAAAAAGCGATCCGTGAGCAAGTTAAGAACACTGGTAACGTTGATGCAGCTAAAGCGGTAGGTAAAGCTATTGCTGAGCGCGCTCTTGAAAAAGGCGTAGAAACAGTTGCATTTGATCGTTCTGGTTTCCAATACCACGGTCGAGTAGCGGCGCTAGCAGATTCTGCTCGCGAAGCTGGTCTGAAATTCTAAGGTAGGGTTGGAAGATGGCTAAAGAACAACAAGTTCAAGCGAATGATTTGCAAGAAAAGCTAATCGCAGTTAACCGCGTTTCTAAAACGGTTAAAGGTGGTCGAATCATGAGCTTCACTGCACTAACAGTAGTTGGTGACGGTAACGGTCGTGTAGGTTTCGGTTACGGCAAAGCTCGTGAAGTACCTGCAGCGATTCAAAAAGCAATGGAAAAAGCGCGTCGTAACATGACTACGATCGCTCTAAACGAAGGCACTCTTCACCACCCGGTGAAAGGTCGCCACTCGGGCTCTAAAGTTTACATGCAGCCTGCTGCAGAAGGTACTGGTGTTATCGCAGGTGGTGCGATGCGTGCAGTACTAGAAGTTGCTGGTGTACACAACGTACTATCTAAAGCATACGGTTCTACGAACCCTATCAACATCGTTCGTGCAACGATCGATGCACTAGGTAGCATGAAGTCGCCAGAAATGGTTGCTGCTAAACGTGGTCTAACTGTTGAATCTATTTCGGAGTAAGAACACCATGGCAACTATTAAAGTAACTCAAACTAAAAGCTCAATTGGTCGTCTACCTAAGCACAAAGCGTGTCTTAAAGGTCTAGGCCTTCGTAAAATCAACCACACAGTAGAACTTGAAGATACTCCGTGCGTGCGCGGCATGATCAACAAGGTTTACTACATGGTTAAAGTTGAGGAGTAATCAGAATGCGTTTGAATACTCTATCACCAGCTGCTGGTGCTAAGACTACTGCTAAGCGCGTAGGTCGCGGTATTGGTTCTGGCCTAGGTAAGACTGGTGGCCGTGGCCACAAAGGTCAAAAGTCACGCTCTGGCGGTTCAGTTCGTCCAGGTTTTGAAGGCGGTCAGATGCCTCTAAAACAACGTCTACCAAAATTCGGTTTCACTTCTCGTAAGAGCCTAGTGTCTGCTGAAGTTCGTCTAGCTGAGCTAGCGAAAGTAACTGGTGACGTGGTTGATCTAAACAGCCTTAAAGCTGCTAACGTTATCACTAAGAACATCGAATTTGTTAAAGTTGTTCTTTCAGGTGAACTAAACAAAGCAGTGACTGTTAAAGGTCTACGTGTGACTAAAGGCGCTAAAGCTGCAATCGAAGCTGCAGGCGGTAAAATCGAGGAATAATCTCGAGGAACGAGGTACAGATGGCTAAGAAACCAGGACAAGATTTTCGTAGTGCTCAGAGCGGCTTAAGTGAACTAAAGTCGCGCTTATTATTCGTAGTGGGTGCTCTTTTAGTATTCCGAGCCGGCTCTTTTGTGCCGATTCCTGGTATTGACGCAGCTGTACTTGCCGAATTGTTCGAACAGCAAAAAGGTACCATCGTAGAAATGTTTAACATGTTCTCCGGTGGTGCTCTTGAGCGTGCATCTATATTAGCGTTGGGCATCATGCCGTATATTTCGGCATCTATTGTTGTCCAACTGCTAACTGTAGTTCATCCAGCGTTAGCTGAACTCAAAAAAGAGGGTGAAGCAGGCCGTCGTAAGATCAGCCAATATACACGCTACGGCACGCTTGTACTTGCAACATTCCAAGCTATTGGTATTGCAACAGGCTTACCAAACATGGTCGATAATCTGGTTGTTATCAACCAAACCATGTTTACGCTAATTGCTACCGTAAGTTTAGTAACCGGCACCATGTTCCTAATGTGGTTAGGTGAACAAATTACAGAGCGCGGAATTGGTAACGGTATCTCGTTACTTATTTTTGCAGGTATTGTTGCTGGATTGCCATCAGCAATCGGTCAAACAATCGAGCAAGCGCGTCAAGGTGAATTGCATGTACTTCTTCTGCTGTTGATTGGTGTACTTGCTTTCGCGGTAATTTATTTCGTTGTTTTCATGGAGCGTGGTCAACGTCGTATCGTTGTTAACTACGCGAAGCGTCAACAAGGTCGTAAAGTATTTGCTGCACAAAGCACTCACCTGCCACTTAAAATTAATATGGCAGGTGTTATTCCAGCAATCTTCGCATCAAGTATTATCCTGTTCCCAGGAACACTGGCTCAGTGGTTTGGTCAGAACGGTGAGAGCAGCACGTTTGGTTGGTTAACTGACGTGTCTTTGGCTCTTAGCCCAGGTCAGCCTCTGTATGTAATGCTTTATGCAGCAGCTATCATTTTCTTCTGTTTCTTCTACACGGCGTTGGTTTTCAACCCGCGTGAAACAGCAGATAATTTGAAGAAGTCCGGTGCATTCGTACCCGGCATCCGCCCAGGTGAGCAGACAGCGAAATATATTGATAAAGTAATGACGCGATTAACCCTAGCGGGCGCGCTTTACATTACCTTTATCTGTCTGATTCCAGAGTTCATGATGGTCGCGTGGAACGTACGTTTCTACTTCGGCGGTACATCACTACTAATCGTAGTGGTTGTAATTATGGACTTTATGGCACAGGTACAGACTCATCTGATGTCTCAACAGTATGATTCTGTGTTGAAGAAGGCAAATCTGAAAGGCTATGGCCGTTAATTCGGCGGTAGACTCAGATTTCATTTACGGAGTTTAGCAATGAAAGTTCGTGCTTCCGTTAAAAAAATCTGCCGTAACTGTAAAGTTATCAAGCGTAACGGTGTCGTTCGCGTGATTTGCAGTGAGCCAAAGCACAAGCAGCGCCAAGGCTAATTAAGCAGAAATTTTTACTTGAAATATAAGGTAGTGTCGAGTATATTCCTCGGCCTACCTTTTGCGTGCAAAAGAAGTAGCATTCCGCAGCGTATCCATAACGGGCTTTGCTGCGGCTATTCTTTTTAGAAAATTTGGAGTGAATAATGGCCCGTATTGCAGGCATTAACATTCCTGATCAAAAACATGCTGTAATCGCACTAACTGCGATCTACGGTATCGGTAAGACTCGCTCTCAAGCTATCCTAGCTGAAGTGGGCATTGCTGAAGATGTTAAGATCAGTGAACTAACTGAAGAGCAGATCGATCAACTGCGTGATGGTGTAGCTAAGTACACTGTAGAAGGTGATCTACGTCGTGAAGTATCTATGAACATCAAGCGTCTTATGGACCTTGGCTGTTACCGTGGTCTTCGTCATCGTCGCAGTCTACCACTACGTGGACAGCGTACTAAAACCAATGCTCGCACCCGTAAGGGTCCGCGTAAGCCGATCAAGAAATAATCGGGAAGGTAGAGTACAATGGCTAAACAACCAACTCGCGCTCGTAAGCGCGTACGCAAGCAAGTTGCAGATGGCGTAGCGCACATCCATGCATCTTTTAACAACACAATCGTAACCATCACTGACCGTCAAGGCAACGCTCTTGCATGGGCTACTGCAGGTGGTTCAGGTTTCCGTGGTTCTCGTAAGTCTACTCCGTTCGCTGCACAGGTTGCTGCTGAGCGTTGTGCTGAAATGGCTAAAGAGTACGGTCTAAAGAACTTGGAAGTTATGGTTAAGGGTCCAGGTCCAGGTCGTGAATCTACTGTTCGCGCACTGAACGCTGCTGGTTTCCGCATCACTAACATCGTTGATGCTACACCAATCCCTCATAACGGTTGTCGTCCACCTAAGAAACGTCGCGTATAACGTTTTTTAGATTACTGGAGAAAGATCATGGCAAGATATTTGGGTCCTAAGCTGAAGCTTAGCCGTCGCGAAGGTACTGACTTATTCCTTAAGTCTGGTGTACGCGCGATCGATACCAAGTGTAAAATTGATAACGCACCAGGTGTACACGGCGCTCGTCGCGGTCGTCTATCTGAGTATGGCGTTCAGCTTCGTGAGAAGCAAAAAGTTCGTCGTATGTACGGCGTTCTAGAAAAACAATTCCGTAACTACTATAAAGAAGCTGCTCGCCTTAAAGGCAACACAGGTGAAAACCTGCTTCAGCTTCTTGAAGGTCGTCTTGATAACGTAGTTTACCGCATGGGCTTTGGTGCAACTCGCGCTGAATCTCGTCAGCTAGTTAGCCACAAAGCTATCCTAGTTAACGGTAAAGTTGTAAACATTCCTTCTTTCAAAGTTGCGGCTAACGACGTTGTTTCTATCCGCGAGAAAGCTAAACAGCAATCTCGTATTAAGGCTGCTCTAGAAGTTGCTGAACAACGTGAAAAACCAACTTGGATTGAAGTAGATGGTGGTAAGATGGAAGGTACGTTCAAGCGTATGCCTGAGCGTTCAGATCTATCTGCTGACATCAACGAACAATTGATCGTCGAGCTTTACTCTAAGTAAGGTTTAAATTAAAGAGAGGACACAATGCAGGGTTCTGTAACAGAATTTCTTAAGCCACGTCTTGTTGACATCGAACAAGTTAGCACGACTCACGCAAAAGTAACTCTTGAGCCATTAGAGCGTGGTTTTGGCCATACTCTTGGTAATGCACTTCGCCGTATTCTTCTATCTTCTATGCCAGGTTGTGCTGTAACAGAAGTAGAAATTGAAGGCGTACTTCATGAGTACAGCACTAAAGAAGGCGTTCAAGAAGATATTCTTGAAATCCTACTTAACCTTAAAGGTTTGGCTGTGCGCGTTGCCGAAGGCAAAGATGAAGTGTTCATTACTTTGAACAAATCAGGCTCGGGCCCTGTGGTTGCAGGTGACATCACCCATGATGGTGATGTAGAGATCGCTAACCCTGAACACGTTATTTGTCACCTAACGGATGACAACGCTGAGATCGCTATGCGTATCAAAGTTGAACGTGGTCGTGGTTATGTTCCAGCTTCAGCTCGTATCCATACTGAAGAAGATGAGCGTCCTATTGGTCGCCTTCTGGTTGACGCTACGTACAGCCCAGTAGATAAGATTGCTTACTCTGTAGAAGCAGCTCGTGTAGAGCAGCGTACAGACCTAGACAAACTTGTCATCGACATGGAAACGAACGGTACTCTAGACCCTGAGGAAGCAATCCGTCGTGCAGCTACTATCCTAGCTGAACAATTGGATGCGTTCGTAGATCTTCGTGATGTACGTGTACCTGAGGAGAAGGAAGAGAAGCCAGAATTCGATCCGATCCTACTGCGTCCTGTAGACGATCTTGAACTAACAGTTCGCTCTGCTAACTGTCTGAAAGCAGAAGCGATTCACTACATCGGTGATCTTGTACAGCGTACTGAGGTTGAGCTACTTAAAACGCCTAACCTGGGTAAAAAATCTCTTACAGAGATCAAAGACGTACTTGCATCACGTGGTCTTTCTCTGGGCATGCGCCTAGAAAACTGGCCACCAGCGTCTATCGCTGAAGATTAATCGATAATAGTTAGAAGGATTAGGTCATGCGCCATCGTAAGAGTGGTCGTCAACTCAACCGCAACAGCTCACATCGCAAAGCGATGTTTAGCAACATGGCTAGCTCTCTAGTACGTCATGAAGTTATCAAGACTACATTGCCAAAAGCAAAAGAGCTACGTCGCGTAGTTGAGCCTTTGATTACACTAGCTAAGACTGACAGCGTTGCTAACCGTCGTCTAGCATTTGCACGTACTCGTGACAACGAAGTAGTTGCAAAACTGTTTAACGAACTAGGTCCACGTTTTGCTGCTCGTCAGGGCGGTTACACTCGTATCCTAAAAGCTGGTTTCCGTACTGGTGATAAAGCTCCAATGGCTTACATTGAGCTTGTAGATCGCCCAGCTGCTGAAGAAGCTGCTGAGTAATCAGGTTCGTAAGAACAAAAAAAGCCGAGCATTAGCTCGGCTTTTTTGTACCTGAAATACCAATCTGAGTGAGTAGATATCAGAGAGTATAAAAACGGCGACACAATGGTCGCCGTTATACATGCTTAGATTTCGCGAGAAATTAAAGGATGTCTAGAAGCTCAACTTCAAATACTAGAGCTGCAAATGGAGGGATAGCAGCACCCGCGCCACGCTCACCGTATGCTAGGTCTTGTGGGATGTATAGTTTCCACTTAGAACCTACAGGCATTAGTTGAAGTGCTTCAACCCAACCTTTGATAACACCTGTGACTGGGAATTCAGCTGGTTGACCGCGTGATACCGAGCTGTCGAAAACAGTACCGTCAGTTAGCTCACCGTGGTAGTGAACGCGTACTTGCTTGTCTGAAGATGGGATTTCGCCAGTACCTTCAGTGATGATTTCGTACTGTAGGCCAGACTCAAGAACTGTTACTTCAGGACGAAGAGCGTTGTCTTTTAGGAACGCTTCGCCATCTGCCGCTGCTACTTTAGCTGCTTCTTGACGTGCCGCTTCAACGCGAGTATGTAGCTCTTGTAGTGCGTTGTTGATTTCATCTACTTCGATAGCTGGTTGCTCACCAACTAGTGCAGTTGCAATACCTGCAGCGATAGCATCTACATTTAAACCTTCAAGACCAGAACCAGCTAGTTGCTGACCCATTTGTAGACCGATACCGTAGCTTGCTTTTTGCTCTACAGTCTCAAATTTAACTTCAGACATGTTGTCTCTCTTTATATGGTGTATAAAGGCTAAAGGATACCAGTTATAGCTTTGTTATGAAATGGCTCTCTAGCCTGTTCCTATTCGTCGCGTTGTGCGATTAAGATCGGATTTTAACCAACTTTTCGCCAAATTTGACGCTGTTATTACGTTAGAGCTATAAAAGTCATATACTCATTAGGGCTTGGTTTTTATACTTGTAGCGAAGGCCGTTTGGAGACAGGGTGCGATGAATCGCAGAAAGAAAAAGAAACAACAGCAAGTGGATTACGTTGAAGTGGCTAAAGCCAAATTCAACAACATTGATTGGCAAGGTATTAAGCAGACAGTCCTAGATAAATGGCAGTTACTACCGAAGCTGCATCAACGTGCACTGATGGTAATGGTGCCGTTATTACTTGTATTACTTGTTGTACCGATTCCAGATGAGAAAGCTAAAGATCAATCAGCACCTGAGGCTAGCTCTCAGCGGGTGGAAATTGATATCAACACCCGTAGCCTGAGTGAACAAAAAAGCGAAGAACAGGATTCTTTAGCGTCTAAAGTTTGGCGTGAATACGAAGTAAAAAGTGGTGATACACTCGCTCAGGTGTTCCGCAGCAATGGCTTGCCGATAGCTGACCT
>NZ_JATABG010000003.1:0-41826 GCF_036533755.1 Vibrio sp. M260118
GCGCTTGCTGCCTGTGTCGGCCTGTTCAGTGACATAATCAAAACGCTTAAGCGCCAACCAAGCAGACGCACCACTTGTAGGTGGTGCTTCAATGAGTTGCCATTGCGGCGGTTGACACTTAGCAAGTTCTGCCATTTGTAAATAAACCGCCTCACACAAACCTTCTTCATGGCCAAGTGCGAGATTTTTAGAGGTAAATTTAATTAGCCACGCTTCATCACCAGGCTTTGCAAAGGTTCGACAATGCTGAGTTTCCCCAGCAGGCATATAAATTTGTGCCTTAGGTCTGGCCCCGCCCGAACTACCTCCGGCGACTAATGCGGCCAACACCTGTTGCGTATGCCCATCTAACTCATCGTGATTATCATCCATATAATCTGACATCGAAGAATCGAACAGCGTTTGTGCTTCTAAGCCTAACGTCGCTAAATCAATATCCGCGTGCGTAGTGGCTGAAAACTCAGACACCGGAGAAAAAGACAATGCTCCCATGCCTTTATCACCGACAAAGGCTAACCTATCCATCGCCGTTAATTGATTAGGCAGTATGCCCTTTTGCCGGAAAATACGATCTTGTAACAGCATGCCCCAGCCATCGGGCAAACAATCTCCAAATACGCCATGTACACCTTGGTGCGGCTGCTTAGGTGCGGCTTGAACTTGTATACTCGACTGTAAGGTAAACGGTGATAAATTGCCAAACTGCTGCAAATAGTCGTCAGCATACTGAAAAAAAACGCCTTGACGATTCTGCGCCAAGACTCCAACAGAGATCTGCTCACCTGAGCTTAGCGTGCGAGTCACGGCGAGTTTTTGAATGGGTTTAAAACTCATCTTTTAGCACCTCATCAATACTCGTGGGCATAGCAGCGCGTTCTTTGCTAGGTTGTGTGAGTTGATAGAGCCTCTCTAGCGAATCAAGGGTCTGCCATAGCAACAGCAATTGGCGAAATGAAATTTGCCCGGTCAGCTCAAACTTTTTAATGGTGGCCGCAGGTACACAGCTGCGCTCAGCAAGCGCCGCTCGTGACAGCTTTGCCTGCTTGCGTAACTCACGTAAATAAGCCGCATAGGCTTGGCTTACATCGGTATCATCAAGTAAGGTAAAATTCATCCGCACAGACCAGGTGGATACAGTTATATCCATTATAGCGAAATAAAACAGAAATTGGATACTATTGTGTCTATTATCAAATAAGGTGTTGAAAAATCACTCGATAAATCCCTTCTAAACTGCTATTTTTAAACCCTAGCAGCAGCATAAAAACGGCACTGTTTTTCCGTAGTTTTAGCCAAGAAGCACCACTAAGATTTAGTAAAAGCCATAGGCAAGTGGTGGGCAGTTTGGTGGGCAAACAGGCATTTTTGAACGGTTTCTTTTCGGTAACTTATTGATTTTTTGAGGGTCTAGACCGCTACTCAATGAGCAGATCCAGAATATAGAGTAACCGTGATTGGATACACTTATTCTACAGCTGCTAGCTAGTCACTCTAGTTAGCAGCTTGTTAGCAAAAGTCGCTAACTACGCCGACAAAAGAAAAATTAAAATTAAAATTAAAAACTATGCCTATTACCCTACTACGAATTCTTCTACCTTTAATTGGCATTGCTTTCGCCTCTAAGGTAATTTTTCTCACTGCCGCTTCAACCGCGAGTATTTCGCTTTTGTCCTTAGATGGGCTATACAGCCTGTTCTATGGTTTGAGATTTGATATCACATCGGCGGCTGCTCTTTCTGCTCCAATTATTATCGTCGCCCTGATTCTGCATTACACACGATTTAACGGCACTCAACTAATCAAAGCACTGATGATTGCCTCTGCACTTTGGCTGATCGGCACCACAATGTCAGACACCATTTACTCTGCAGATGCCAACAAGCATGTGACCTTTGAGATATTTACCTCAAAAGGTCTTGAACTTGAACTAATGCATACCGCCATAACCCAATACTGGCATTTAACCCTAATCGGTGTGGTTCTGATGCTAGCCACCTCTCTCGCTATCTGGAAGTCGAGCTTTATTCGCTGCAGCCAAGTACCTTCAAGTAAACTGAGTTTTTCCTTAAGTATTGTTGTCTGGTTGGCCTTTACGGTTACGGCAATACGTGGGGGATGGATGGATCATCCTCAGTCTCCAATGAGCGCCTATAATATTGGTGACAACGAACGTGCCTTTATCGCTTGGAGTGCACCATACAGCGTGACTTATCATCTAGCCAAAGGGGCCAAAAAATCCGCGTTCTATATCACCGAACCTGCTAGTGAACAGCTAAAGAATGAATTAGCTCAAACATCTAGAGCGCCAGAAAATCTAAACAACCTAAAAGATGCCAACATCATTTTCGTTTTACTCGAAAGCTGGGTATCTATCGATATGAAGAGCTACGGTTCGAAAATTGACTCTAGTCCTTATTTTGATGCGCTAAGAGAAAAGTCACTTTCTGCACATGCTATGTATGCTGATGGCTATCGCACTGTGCAAGGCATGTTTGCCAGTATGTGTTCGTTCCCTAACCCGAATGGTGGAATAGTAGCAAGCACCCAGTTGCAGAATAATCAATACTACTGTCTACCACATATGCTTAAGGATCGCGGTTGGGATACTCACTTTGTACAAGGCAGTGGCAAGGGCATTGTTGGCGCATTTGCTAAAACTCTTGGCTTTACTGAGTCGTATGGAAAAATGGATTACGACTTTGATTACGAGAAAAACGAATGGGGCTACATGGACGGCGGTATCTATCGTTTCTCTCTTGAACGCCTAGATGAAATGCAGCAAAAGAACCCAGACAAACCTGTATTTATGATGATCAACACAGGGACCACTCATAGCGATTACCTACCGGAGTCATTTGGTTACCCATTCGGCGATGAAAATCTATCCCAGATTAGAGCCAGCGTACAAAACCACGCTGACATTGACCTACATGAGTTTCTTACTAAGCTCGAAGGTCGTTTAAGCAAACCAACCCTTGTTGTGTTAATGTCTGACCACACAGCCATGGTTTCAGAGCCAGGGTTAGCAAAAAACTCAATTCCATTTCTAATCTACGCAACCGACGGTTCGATTGCGGCTAAACAGATTGATGCATCCGTTTCTCAACGAGATATCGGTGCGACCGTATTAGATTGGATGGGAGGTTATGCGCCATGGTTTACTGGTCAATCTTTACTTCAAGAGCAAGAGTCCTATCGCAGTAGCTTCTCAAATGGCAGCCGATTCTATTGGATTGATGGCCGCCATGTGGTTGCGATTAACTCACCTGACGGCGAACTTAAACGATGTTTCAGTATCGGTGATGATACTGCTACGTTGCAGAGAGAAGACTGCAGTGCCGATTGGGTAGAACCGCTTTACCAGCAAGGTCGAGACTTTAACGCGCTCACTCAAGAGCTACTGTTTGATGGTAAGACATTGGATTATCGCCAGCTACCTTCCTTATTTCCTACCGAATAGTTGACAGCGACTAACAAAGCCCCACATCGTTAACGGGGCTTTGTTTTTACTCATCTTTCAACTTAGTATTTCGGTCCACATAAGGCCAATAGTGATGCCCAACTCGAATTACCATGGTCGAAATGGCTAGAATTAATGCCGCAACGGATAACCACACCACAATTGTCGAGTCCATCTCCTTCATTCCCAAAGTGATATAACGAGCAATAGCCATCATGGCGATGTAGATCGGGTAGCGCACTGGAATCTTACCGTTGACCACAAATTGCTTAACCATGGCCAATACTTCAAGATAGATGAACATCAGTAGAATGTCGGTAAGCAGAACTCGCTTTTCAGTGAATACATGCACAAACTCTTCAACGATGGCATATAAGGTGGCGAGGGTAATCGCAATCAGCAACACGGCTTCCAAAACATGGAAACATCTTAGAAAGGGTTTACTAAACGAGTTAGGTAAGTGAGAAGGCATTGGTGATATCCATATCAGTCCATTGATTGGAATAGAGTTTATCATGAAATCATGAACAAAATTCAACCAGGTCACTTTTCTCACTACAACAATACAAGCAGCAGACACTCGAACAAACGATTGTAAGTTGTCCTAAATAGGCGATATGTGCTACTCTTCGCCTCCATTTTTCTGGCCTAAATTTCACCACATCGGTGTTTCTATACGGTCAGTGCTATCTTTAAGTGAGTCAGTGTAGTCGGCTGACAACAACCAAACCAAATGTGGGATCGTACCTATGGCTAAAGGCACTCTGTATATCGTATCTGCACCTAGTGGTGCTGGAAAATCTAGTCTAATTTCTGCCATGCTAGAAACTAATCCAACCTACGCGATGAAAGTGTCGGTATCTCATACTACTCGTGGTATGCGTCCTGGCGAACAAGATGGTGTTCACTACCACTTCGTACAAAAAGAGCACTTTGAAGAGCTCATTTCAAAAGGTGAGTTTCTAGAGTATGCAGAAGTGTTTGGCAACTACTACGGTACTTCTCGCGTTTGGATTGAACAAAACCTAGATAAAGGCATTGATGTGTTCCTCGACATCGACTGGCAAGGCGCTCGTCAGATCCGTGAACAGATGCCGTTGGCAAAAAGCCTATTTATCCTGCCACCATCAAATGGTGAGCTAGAGCGTCGTCTTAACGCCCGTGGCCAGGACAGCGATGCCGTTATTGCTAAGCGCATGGCAGAAGCAAAATCTGAAATCTCACACTATAGTGAGTACGACTACGTGATCATCAACGATGATTTCGACACTGCATTAATGGACTTTAAGGCCATCATTCGCGCAGAAAGATTGAAGCAAGACAAGCAAGCTGCTAAATATAAAGGCATGCTTGACGCGCTTTTAGCTGAATAAGTTGTAGCTTCGAGTTTCGAAGAGATAATAGATCTATTAACCAATAAGACGAGAGTTTCAACAAACTAGTGGCTCGTAACTAGTGACTAGCATCTAAGCCACTCTGCCTGTATAATTTCTCGTCATTCAAAATTTTAGTTAACTAATTTGGAGTTCTCATGGCACGCGTAACTGTACAAGACGCTGTTGAAAAAGTTGGCAACCGTTTCGACCTAGTTCTAATTGCGGCACGCCGCGCTCGTCAAATGCAAACTGGTGGCAAAGATTCACTAGTGCCAGAAGAGAATGATAAGCAAACGGTTATCGCTCTACGCGAAATCGAAGAGGGTCTTATCACTAAAGAGATTCTTGATGCACGTGAGCGTCAAGAGCAGCAAGAGCAAGAAGCCGCTGAACTAGCAGCTGTAAGCAGCATCGCTCACAGCCGTTAATTAGACCTTCTCGTCAATACAACTATCTTCCGGGCCTAAAGTTTGTATCTATTCGATAGCCTAAAAGACGTTGCCCAAGAATACCTAACAGAGCCTCAAATTGAGGCTCTGCGTCAATCTTATGTGGTAGCGAAAGATGCCCATGAAGGGCAGACCCGTTCAAGCGGGGAACCTTATATTATCCACCCTGTTGCTGTTTCACGTATCTTGGCTGAAATGCGCCTGGATATTGAAACACTGCAAGCAGCACTGCTTCATGACGTCATTGAAGACACCGAAGTCACCAAAGAGGAGCTTGAAGCTCAATTTGGTACTACTGTTGCTGAACTGGTGGATGGCGTTTCTAAGCTCGATAAGCTTAAGTTTCGCGATCGCAAGGAAGCTCAGGCAGAAAACTTCCGCAAGATGGTTCTTGCCATGGTGCAAGACATCCGCGTTATTCTGATTAAGCTCGCTGACCGTACGCACAACATGCGTACACTCGGTGCGCTACGCCCAGACAAAAAACGTCGTATCGCACGTGAAACTCTCGAAATTTACTCTCCATTGGCTCATCGCCTAGGTATCCACAACATCAAGACTGAGCTTGAAGAGCTTGGTTTTGAAGCGCTCTACCCGAATCGTTATCGCGTTCTAAAAGAGGTAGTAAAAGCGGCTCGTGGTAATCGTAAAGAGATGATCGAGCGTATCCATGAAGAGATCGAAGGTCGCCTCCAAGAGGTAGGACTTAAAGCTCGAGTATTTGGTCGCGAAAAAAACCTATTTTCCATCTACAACAAGATGAAGATTAAGGAACAGCGCTTCCATACCATTATGGATATCTACGCTTTTCGCGTGGTCGTCGAAGACGCTGATACTTGTTACCGAGTGCTCGGCCAGGTTCATAGTTTGTATAAACCGCGTCCCGGTCGCATGAAAGACTACATTGCAGTACCTAAAGCCAACGGTTATCAATCGATTCACACTTCAATGGTCGGCCCTCATGGCGTCCCTGTTGAAGTGCAGATCCGTACTGAAGATATGGATCAAATGGCAGATAAAGGTGTCGCGGCACACTGGTCATACAAAAACAACAGCGATCGCACCGGTACCACCGCGCAAGTGAAAGCTCAACGTTGGATGCAAAGCTTATTGGAGCTACAGCAAAGCGCGGGCAACTCATTTGAGTTTATCGAGAACGTTAAGTCAGACCTGTTCCCAGACGAAATCTACGTCTTTACGCCAAAAGGGCGTATCGTTGAGCTACCTGT
The DNA here is from genome assembly GCF_036533755.1 of Vibrio sp. M260118. Lineage (NCBI taxonomy): Bacteria > Pseudomonadati > Pseudomonadota > Gammaproteobacteria > Vibrionales > Vibrionaceae > Vibrio > Vibrio sp. M260118. The sequence continues at coordinate 6,515 of NZ_JATABG010000003.1, forward strand.
TGGCGCAACCGCCGTCGATTTCGCTTATGCGGTGCATACTGATGTCGGTAATACCTGTGTTGGTGCACGTGTTGACCGCAATCCATACCCGCTGAGTAAGTCGCTCAAAAACGGTCAGACGATTGAAATCATCAGTGCGCCGGGTGCGCGTCCAAATGCCGCTTGGCTTAACTATGTGGTGACCTCTCGCGCACGTACTAAGATCCGCCAGGTTCTGAAAACGATGCGCCGTGAAGAGTCAATCACGCTAGGACGACGCCTACTTAACCACGCATTAGGTGAGCACTCACTAACTGATATTGATGAAGCCAACATCAACCATGTACTCAACGACCTCAAAATTGACACCATTGAAGACCTGTTAGCCGATATTGGTCTAGGTGAACTAATGAGTATCGTCATTGCTCGTCGTTTACTTGGCGATGCGGACGAACTAACAGAAGTGGCAGGCGATAGCGAAGGTAAGAAGAAGCTGCCAATCCGTGGGGCTGAAGGTATTCTTCTAACATTTGCTAACTGTTGTCATCCAATCCCAGACGATCACATCATCGCACACGTGTCTCCGGGCCGTGGTTTGGTTGTCCATCGCGAAATGTGTCCAAATGTACGTGGTTATCAAAAAGAACCAGACAAGTACATGGCGGTAGAATGGTCTGACGATTACGACAAAGAGTTTATTACTGAAGTCACTGTCGATGTGCAAAACCGTCAAGGCGCATTGGCCGAACTAACCAACGTTATTTCAAAAACTGGCTCAAACATTCACGGGCTCTCTACCGAGGAACGTGATGGACGCTTGTACACAGTAACGGTACTGCTAACGACTAAAGATCGTGTTCATCTTGCGGGCATCATGCGTAAGATTAAGGCGATGCCACAGACACTAAAAGTTCGTCGCCGCAAAAATTAGAGTTAAGTTCCTAGATAAAGATGTTCCTAGTTCCTAGAACCTACCTCTAGGAACTAGAAACTAGGGACTAGAAACTAAAAACCTATGAATTTAGAACGCTACAATCGAATCCAAGAAGTATTAAAAGCACGCCAATCTGATCTGACTCTTTGTTTGGAAGAAGTGCATAAGCCAAACAATGTCTCTGCGGTTATCCGCACTGCTGACGCCACGGGAGTACACAAAATTCACGCGGTTTGGCCAAATGAGATGCGCACACTCAGCCACACTTCAGCTGGAGCTCGTAACTGGGTGGATGTGGAAACCCACGACTCTATTGAAGAAGCAATCACTGAGCTTAAAGCCCAAGGGATGCAGGTACTTGTCACTAATTTGTCTGACACTGCGGTCGACTTTCGCGAGATTGACTACACCAAACCTACAGCCATCATTCTAGGCAGTGAGAAAATCGGCGCTTCAGAGCAAGCAAAACAGCTCGCCGACCAAGATATCATCGTGCCTATGGTAGGAATGGTTCAATCTCTCAACGTTTCAGTCGCCAGTGCGGTTATTCTTTATGAAGCGCAGCGTCAACGTGAAGCGGCTGGTATGTACGACAACGAAGTCAGTTCTGTACCAGAAGAGACCATTCACCGCTTACTGTTCGAGCGTGGCCACCCAGTATTGGCTAAAGTCGCCAAGCGTAAAGGTTTAGCGTATCCGCCACTGGACGACCAAGGCCAGATCGTCGCAGATGACGAATGGTGGGCAGAGATGCAGAAGAGATAATAGTTCCTAGTCTCTAGATCCTAGAGTCCAAAATCTAAGGACTAGGCACTAGGAACTCCCCCTCTTTACTGTACAAAAACACAGATCGATGGTTAACTATCACTAACTTAGTGTATGACTTGTCGAGCGTTTTATGTCCCAACTGCTATCTGCGATTCCTTTAACTTCTCTCACTGGTGTTGGCGCCAAGGTAGCAGAGAAGCTCGCAAAAGTTGGGCTCCATTCAGTTCAAGACCTACTGTTTCACCTACCGCTACGCTACGAAGACCGCACTCGTGTCTACCCAATGGTTAAGTTGCACGCTGGCTTATGGGCAGCAGTGCAAGGTAAGGTGATGAGCGTAGATACCCTGTTTGGTAAACGCAAAATGCTGTCGGTGAAAATCAGTGACGGCAATGGCACTGTCACATTGCGCTTCTTTAATTTCACAGCAGGAATGAAGAATAACTTCAGTGAAGGTAAAACCGTTCACGCCTATGGTGAGATTAAACGTGGTGGTTATGGCTTAGAGATTGTCCATCCCGACTACAAGTTCTACGCACCGAACCAAACGACTCAGGTAGAGCAAACTCTGACGCCAGTTTATCCAACAACTGATGGACTGAGGCAAATTACACTACGCAATCTTACCGACCAAGCGCTTGAGTTACTCGACAAAGCGGCAGTCCAAGAGCTACTGCCTAGCGGTTTATACGATCAGCAAATTACTTTGGCGCAAGCGCTACACACCATACATCGACCGCCACCAAGCATAGATCTAGCGCAATTTGATGAGGGTAAACACCCAGCCCAGATCCGCTTAATTATGGAGGAGTTGCTGGCACAGAACTTGTCGATGTTGGCGGTGCGTAGCAAAGGTCAGCAAGACACAGCATTACCGCTACTCGCTCGCAACAAACTTAAGCAGCAACTGCTCGACCAACTTCCCTTTTCACCGACCAATGCTCAAGCACGCGTAGTGGGTGAAATCGAACAAGATCTCGAAAAAACACACCCTATGATGCGCCTAGTTCAAGGAGATGTGGGGGCAGGTAAAACACTAGTCGCAGCGCTTGCCGCTCTGCGCGCCCTTGAGCATGGCTACCAAGTAGCACTAATGGCACCTACAGAGCTGCTTGCTGAACAACACGCAATTAATTTCGCGGCTTGGCTCGAACCTATGGGCATCAAGGTAGGTTGGCTCGCTGGCAAACTGAAAGGTAAAGCCAAAGAAACGGAGCTAGCACAAATCGCCAATGGTGAAGCGCAAATGGTGGTCGGCACCCATGCTTTGTTCCAAGAGCATGTCGAGTTTCATCACTTGGCTTTGGTTATCATTGATGAACAACATAGATTTGGTGTCCACCAGCGCCTAGAGCTGCGTGAAAAAGGGGCTAAACAAGGTGCTTATCCGCACCAGTTGATTATGACAGCCACTCCAATCCCTCGTACGCTGGCAATGACTGCTTATGCTGATTTAGAGACTTCAGTCATCGATGAGCTTCCTCCAGGCCGAACGCCAATTCAGACCGTTGCCATCCCTGACACTAAGCGCGACGATATTGTTGAACGAGTGAGAAATGCTTGCCTCAACGAAGGTAAACAAGCTTACTGGGTGTGTACTCTAATTGATGAGTCAGAAGTGCTTGAAGCTCAAGCCGCTGCCGACACAGCAGAAGAGCTACAACGTAAGCTACCTGACGTAAAAATAGGCTTAGTTCATGGCCGAATGAAACCTGCTGAAAAGCAAGCCGTGATGCAGGACTTCAAAGACAACAAGCTGCACTTATTGGTTGCGACCACAGTGATTGAAGTAGGAGTGGATGTACCAAACTCAAGCTTAATGATCATCGAAAACCCAGAGCGGCTTGGTTTGGCTCAACTTCACCAACTACGGGGTCGTGTAGGCCGAGGTAGTGTCGCCAGTCACTGTGTGCTGCTCTACCATTCGCCACTATCAAAGACCGCTCAGAAGCGCTTAGGTGTTCTACGTGAAAGCAATGATGGCTTTGTTATCGCGCAGCGAGACTTGGAGATCCGAGGCCCCGGTGAACTGCTCGGTACTAAGCAGACCGGCATGGCCGACTTTAAGATTGCCGATCTGGTTCGTGACCAACGCCTTATCCCTGAAATACAGCGCATTGCTCGCCATATTCACGACAATCACCCGCAAAACGCTGTCGCGATTATTGACCGTTGGCTTGGCGATAGAGACGTGTACTCGAAGGCGTAGTAAGAAGAAGGAAAGTTCCTGGTTCCTAGTTCCTAGAAATACACTCACCTTCTAGGCACTAGGCACTAAAAACTACCCTAATCCTTCACCTGCAAAATCTCACCCCACGGCAAGCTCTCATCACCCAAGACAATAAAGTTTGGGTTCTCTAGCGTGTCACGTTCATTGTAAGAAAGCGGCTCAAGTAAGGTGCTTAGAATACGTCCGCCAGCCTCTTCAACAATACATTGAGTTGCCGCCGTATCCCACTCGCCGGTAGGACCGAGCCGTAGGTAACAGTCAACAGCCCCTTCGGCAACTAAACACGCTTTCAATGCTGCGGAGCCAAGAGGGACTAAATCATAGTTCCAACCACTGCTCATCCGACTGGTGATACGGTTAATATCCTGGCGGCGACTAATTGCAATCGCAATCGGGCTTTGTTGCCCATCGTGTTGGTGAGTTTTAATTCGCACGCTTTCGTTCAGATCGGGAATCTTCCAGGCGCCTTTACCTTGGTAGGCGTAGTAAGTCACCCCAGACACAGGTCCATAAACCACCCCCATCACTGGCTTGTTATTTTCAACCAAGGCAATGATAGTCGCGAAATCTCCACTGCGAGCGATGAACTCTTGAGTCCCATCAAGCGGATCCACTAGCCAGTAACGCTCCCATTGCGAGCGCTTGTCTAAGCTAATATCCGCATCTTCTTCCGATAAAACCGGGATATCAGGCGTCATATCTGTAAGCTTTTCAACCACCAGTTTGTGCGCGGCAATATCGGCACTGGTCACTGGCGTTTCATCGCTTTTAGTGAACTCCTCGTACTCTTTCTTCTCGTAGATATCGAGAATCAGCTGCCCTGCACTGCGGGCAATTTCAATCACTGCTGGCAAATGATGAGAAAGGTCTTCTTTGATTGGCATAAAAAATCCTTAGCGCTCTACCTACTCGTCCCTCAAAAAGGAACCTTGATTATGGTTTTAAAATTCGTAGAGCAAGCAACAGCGCAGTAATACTCCGCGCTTCACAAAAATCAAGGTGCGTTAGCAGCTCTTCAGCTTGCGCTAAAGGCCAACGAACCACTTCTAACGGTTCAGGCTCATCACCTACTAATTGCTCTGAGTATAGATCTTGAGCAATAAATAAGGTCATTTTGCTTGAGAAATAAGAAGGGGCAAGAACCACTTCTTTTAACGGCGTTAATGTTTTAGCACCAAAGCCAATCTCTTCTTTCAGTTCACGCTCAGCCGCTTGTTGAGGTGTCTCGCCCGGGTCAATTAGCCCTTTAGGAAAGCCAAGCTCGTAACGTTCAGTGCCAGCGGCGTACTCTCTAACGAGCAATATATCGCCCTGTTCTGTAATAGGCACCATCATGACCGCATTGCGACCACTGGGTTTCATTCGCTCGTACGTTCGCTGCTCACCATTGCTAAAGCACAAATCCAAGGCTTCAATCGCAAACAAGCGCGATTGAGCGACGGTCTGCTTTGCCAATATTTCTGGTGGGTTCCGTTTAGCCACGTACTTACTCCTATTTATGAAGCGGGGGTTCTCTTAATATATGAGAAATTTGTCATCTTTGAAAACAAAAAAAGGGCTGACATTGCTGCCAACCCTATGTATTTCATTCTAATTACTTAGTAGTAAGAGTGCTCACCGCGATCATGCTCAGTGGCATCGCGAACCGCAGAAAGCTCACCTTCAAACTGCTGCAGTAGTTCTTTCTCGATGCCCTCTTTTAGGGTCACATCAACCATAGAACAACCGTTGCAACCACCACCAAAGGCAACAATAGCAACGCCTTCCTCGGTAATTTCTACTAGGTTTACATGACCACCATGGCCAGCAAGCTGAGGGTTAACCTGAGTTTGAATTGCGTACTCAACACGTTCAACCAAAGGCGCGTCATCAGACACCTTGCGCATTTTAGCGTTCGGCGCTTTCAACGTTAGCTGAGAGCCCATTTTATCGGTTACAAAATCAATTTCAGCGTCTTCCAAAAATGGCAGACTTAGCTCATCAATAAATGCTGAGAAAAATTCAAACTCTAGCTCGGTATCTGTAGATTCCACCGCTTCTGGAGGGCAGTAAGAGACACCGCACTCTGCGTTTTGAGTGCCAGGGTTTACCACGAATACACGAATATTAGTGCCTTCTGGCTGCTGACCTAACAGGTTAGCAAAGTGTTTTTGGGCAGTTTCTGTAATAGTAATTGTATTTGACACGACGAATACCTGAGTAATTTTGTAGGCTATTTGTTCATCATTCTACTCCTGAAAAACAAGAGATCTAGCCTTTTAGTCAAATTATATGCCCAAAATAACTGAAGTTGCCGCACGGTAACAAGACTATTCAACCCTACGAACATAAGTGTACTATGCGATTTGGGCGACTAGCCTTCCGGTGAACTGACGCACTGAACAAGGCTGCAGACTCAAGAATGAAGGGGGACTAGTCTGCTGGCTCAGGAGTACGGCAAATGCAGTAGATATCAATCCTGTTCACCCCCGCTTCAAGCAGCAATTGACATAAATGCCGCACTGTACTGCCTGTGGTCACAACATCATCGACAATCGCGATATGCGCTACCAAAACGTCATCTGTGAGACGAAATGCTTTATCCAAATTCCTTCGACGCTGTGATTTGGTTAACCCTTGCTGTTGGGCCGTCGACCTAACACGAGTGAATAAGTTGCTATAAGAGACGTTGAGTTTTTTTGACAGGGAGCGAGCGATAAGCTCACTTTGATTGAATCCACGACGTAGCTTCCGCTGCCAATGCAAAGGCACACTAGTAATGAGCTGCGGAGACTCGTCAATACGTGGCTCGAGCAAACTGGCTAGCTTTCGCGCCTGCCAGAATTGGCGCTCATACTTAAGCTGATGCACATAACCCGACAATGGCGCTTGGTAATCACCAACGCAGTAAAGTCGATGCCAACTTGGCGGTTGCATCAGGCACTGGCCACAGACATCAACCTCATAAACGGTTGGCAAGCCACAGCACTGACATCTAGGCAGTGGCGCAAAGCTCTGTGAGCAGTGTTGACAAATGCCACTGCTCGGATAGGGCTTGCTGAGCGGCAACTGACAAACCTCGCAATGCATAGGTAACAGGTCGGCGATGTATTTCACTACCCTTTGAGTTAACATGGCCCCATTCCATGACAATAATCGTTCCATGATTGTGTCAACCAAGCGAAACGTAAAAGGGTGGAAATAGTGGGACTTAACGAGAGCCAAACTGAATCTTTATATTGGCAATCCAGTGGTCAAGGCAATGATCTAGTTTTGATTCATGGTTGGGGTATGAATGGCGCAGTGTGGCAACAGACAGTTGAAATCCTCAGTCAGCATTTTTGCGTCCACGTAGTGGACCTGCCCGGCTTTGGTCATAGTCATCAATCTAGCTTTGAGAACATGGACGATCTCGCTGAACAGGTGCTACAACACGCGCCAAATAAGGCCATTTGGTTAGGGTGGTCTCTCGGTGGCCTACTCGCTACGCATATCGCGCTCAATCACCCGGAACGAGTACAAAAGCTTATCACGGTAGCAAGCTCACCTAAATTTGCTGCAGAAAGACCTTGGCGCGGCATTCAGGCCAATGTACTCAGTGCCTTTACCGCACAACTGGTCGATGACTTCCAACTGACGATCGAGCGTTTTATGGCATTACAAGCCATGGGCAGTCCGTCAGCTAGACAAGACGTTAAGCTGCTGAAGAAAGCGGTACTGTCTCGTCCAACACCGAACCCTACTTCCCTGCTTGCTGGTCTGCAGCTTTTAGCCGATCTCGACTACCGAACAGAGCTAGAAAATCTAACCATCCCAATGCTGCGCCTATACGGTCGACTTGATGGATTAGTCCCTGCAAAAGTCGCCACTGACGTCGATTCTCTGGCGCCCGAAAGCGACAGTTTTATCTTTGCAGAGTCTTCCCATGCGCCCTTTATGACTGAGCTCGAAAACTTCTGCAAACAAGTTCGCCAATTCATTGACAATTAACCCTGCAAATGAACAATGTGCAAAAAAGTAGCAAAGTACGCTAAACATTTTTGTACATTGGTCGATAAATAATCTAACCGAAAGAGTTCTAGGGGCGATTGTCCCAACTCTCAGGTTGGGAGTGAGGAGGTAAATGAATGCTCGTATCACCTACGAACGTTAGTGTTCCACTCATCGCCCCATCGGTTAATGTGCAAACGGAACAAGCGGCACGCGACAACAAAGTCCGAGAGCCAATTGCACCAACGATTGCATTGACCAAGAGCAACGCAGAACGAAAGGTAACAGCAGACGATAAACGGCGAAGGCAATCATCATGGGATCCGTCCGAGCATCCAAGCTATGAGACGGAAGAAAGTGGTCATTCTGTTGCGGTTTCTCAGGAAGAACCTAAAGATACTCTCGAACGGTTATTCCAACTGTTGGCACTGGAAAGTTATAGCGCACATCAAGGTAAAGGCTACGCCATGCGTTTTCGTTTGCCGAGACGCATAATCGATGCGGCGATAACAGAAGGGATGATGGAAAAGCGCAGAACCGTGATTAAATTCCATTACGGTCATGCGGTGGCCCCTAACACCCCATCTGACGTAATTGCGGTGTTGTAGTTCCTTGTCTGATTCGATAAGGTAACGCCGAAAAAAATCCCCGTTAGTATCACTACTACGGGGATTTATATTTTTAAGGCAATACGTTAACGCTTCGCTTTGGCAAAGGCGGCAGCAAATGCACCGCCCATCGCACTATTGCCATTGGATGACTCGTCACGACGATATTGACCACCGCTGTTCTTGCGCTGTTGACTTCGTGGAATACTCGAACGTTGCGCTCGGTTGTCTTGTCCTGGCTCATCGTTTAATCGCATTGAAAGGCCAATACGCTTACGCTGCACATCCACCTCCATCACTTTCACCTTAACGATATCACCGGCTTTAACCACTTCACGAGGGTCTGATACATAGCGATCCGTTAGCGCAGATATATGCACTAAGCCATCTTGGTGAACGCCGATATCAACGAAGGCGCCGAAGTTTGCTACGTTGGATACGACCCCTTCTAACACCATACCAGGCTCTAGGTCAGAGACTTCATTCACCCCATCAGCAAAGGTGGCAGTCTTAAACTCAGGACGTGGGTCACGACCTGGTTTATCCAACTCTTTGATAATATCGCTCACCGTTGGCACACCGAAGTTATCATCGGTGTAGTCGACGGCATGTAAGCCACGCAAAAATTGAGTATCACCAATCAGCGCCTTAACGTCTTTACTGTTCTTCTCCGCAATCGCTTTGACTACAGGGTAGGCTTCTGGGTGAACAGAAGAGGCATCAAGTGGGTTCTTGCCATCCATGATACGTAAGAACCCAGCACACTGCTCAAAGGCTTTAGGCCCAAGTCGAGCAACTTTCTTCAATGTAGTGCGCGCTTCAAAGCGACCATTCTCATCGCGGTAATCAACGATATTCTGCGCAATTGTGCTCGACAAGCCAGCGACGCGAGTTAGCAACGCTGGAGAAGCCGTATTCACATCTACGCCAACCGCGTTTACACAGTCTTCAACCACTGCATCTAAGCGTTTTGCCAACATAGATTGGCTAACATCGTGCTGATACTGACCAACACCGATCGATTTAGGGTCGATTTTAACCAGTTCTGCCAATGGGTCTTGCAGACGACGGGCAATCGACACCGCACCACGCAGTGACACATCCAAATTAGGGAACTCTTTCGCTGCCAACTCCGAAGCCGAATAAACCGAGGCACCCGCTTCACTCACCATGATCTTCTGTACTTTAAGATTACCGCGCTTAATCAAATCAGCGACAAAGCTGTCCGTTTCACGTGAAGCTGTGCCATTACCAATTGCAATCAAATCAACCTTGTACTTACGCACCAAAGCATCAACAATCTGGGCAGATTTGTCATATTGCTTTTGTGGTGGGTGCGGATAGATGGTTTCTGTTGCGAGCACTTTACCGGTTGAATCAACGACAGCAATCTTAGAACCCGTGCGCAGGCCAGGATCGAGACCAAGAGTCGCACGCGGACCAGCAGGTGCGGCCATCAGCAAGTCTTTTAGGTTAGTGGCAAACACTTCAATCGCTTCTATCTCAGCACGCTCTTTCATGGCGCCCATCAGCTCAGTTTCCATATGCATGGAGACTTTAATTCGCCATGCCCAGCTAATTACTTGCTTACGCCACGTATCGGCTGGAGCATTGCTGAGTGAAATACCGTAGTGATCGCTAATAATAGTCTCACAATAAGACTGGCGAGCCCCCTCTTCTTGAGCCGGGTCCGCATTCATCGCTAGGGTTAAGAAACCCTCGTTACGACCACGCAACATGGCAAGCGCACGGTGCGACGGTACTTTACTTAACGCTTCATTGTGCTCGAAGTAGTCTTTAAATTTCTCACCTTCATGCTCTTTGCCTTCAACCACTCGGGCAACCAGCTCTGCATTGCGGTTAAGGTGAGTACGAATTTTCTCAAGCAGGTTAGCATCTTCTGCAATACGCTCCATCACGATAGCGCGCGCACCATCTAGCGCTGCTTTGATATCGGCAATGCCTTTGTCTGCATCGATATAATTCGCCGCTTCTACTTCTGGCTCCGTCTCTGGCTGAGTCCAAAGCTTATCCGCCAAAGGCTCTAACCCCGCTTCAATGGCAATTTGACCTTTGGTACGACGCTTTGGTTTATACGGCAGGTACAGGTCTTCAAGACGCGTTTTACTGTCAGCCTGGTGAATTTCGGTTTCAAGCTCAGCAGTCAGTTTACCCTGTTCTTTGATCGACTTAAGAATAGTGTGGCGACGCTCATCTAGCTCACGCAGATAGGATAAGCGGCTATCAAGGTTACGTAGCTGAGTGTCATCCAATCCGCCCGTGACCTCTTTTCGGTAACGGGCAATAAACGGAACTGTGTTTCCATCATCGATTAGGTTAACAGCAGCAGTGACCTGCTCAGTCCGAACATTAAGTTCCTGAGCAATTAAATTACAGATAGCTTGGCTCATCCGATGAATCTCTTGTTATTTGAACCCTATTGATATTGGGATGACTCAGATAAAACCCAACATTTTTTGTTGGTCACGCAAATGTTTGGCCAATAGTTTGGCAATTGTGTGAAAGTTGTGTCAGAAATAGACATAAGTGAGAACTTAACTCTCATCACTAGGACTAACTTCGTTCAAGACCTTACGTCAATAACAAGTCGTTGGAACTGCTATGAAAAATATCTTACTGGCTCTCTCTGCACTCTCGATATCCTTGCTGACACCACTAGCATCTGCCAACCAAGAAAGCGCGGCAATCAATGCTTCAACTCAATCTCCTGTCTACACACTCGACGATAAAGTGGTGTTAGGGCGCGTAGAAAGCGTTTATCTTGATGAAATAGAGCAACTAAAGGGGGTTTCATTCGCAGGAAAGATAGATACAGGCGCAGACACGACTTCAATGCACGCAACCAACATTCATGTTTCAAGCTCGCATGAGAAATTCAGCAAACTCAAAGACCAAAAGCTAATGAAAGCCTTGGTCGATTTCGAGCCAATAGACAGTGTCGAGTACCAAGATTGGGACGCGGAACTGTTTGCACCGTATTCAATTGAGGTGACATTCACTATCCAGCATCCTCACACAGGTGAAGATATTGAAATCACCCGCCCCATTGAGCGTGTCGGTGTCATTCGTAACCGCACTCAGACAGAACCGCTTCTACGACCAACCATTCGCCTGCCAATGACCATCGCAGGAAAAACCGTAAATACACAAGTCAACCTTACCGATAGAAATCAATTTTCAGCCCCTATTTTGATCGGTAAAACTTTCCTCGATAACAATGCTTGGGTATTCGCGGGATACGACTATCTACAAGAGCAGCCAAAAGCGCAGTTAATCGGTAAAAAAGAGATTGTGACGGTATCGGGCATAAAGCAGAAGCTCAGCTACTCACTAAATAATACCTACACCTCTCTGCATGCCAGCAAGATTAAGATCGACAACGAAAATCACCAAGTTACGTTTAATGTTGAAGATGGTAACGGTGGCAGTGCAACTCTGACTCGCCCGTTAGAAAGAATGCTAAACGTAAGCGGTAAAAAGAGACCCATGGTATTTATTCCAGTCGAAACCAACGGTGACAATACTCAATACTGGCTTGTCTACTTAACTGACCGCAGTAAGTTCAGATCAAAAATTCGCCTTGGCTCAGGAACTCTCAATCGCCATTTTATGATTGATACTAGTGGCACTTCATTACTTTCAAGCAAACCGAAAACCCTCAGTAGCAAGTCAAAAGCGATGCAAGTTTCGGGGAAAGAGTCGATTGAGCTCGATGGAGTCAAGCTGGTTGCCGAACCTTCAATGGTGGTCAAAACGCCATTACTGAAAGTAACCAGCTTTGAAGTATCGGACAAAAAAGGCAAAGAGTGGGTAACTTATTATCTCACTGATAGTAACGGCGATGCTAAGCAGTTTTCTAAACCGATCAACAAGACACTAAAAGTCGGTGACTCCACTCGCCCGGTAGTGTTTGGCTCCTTCATGTTATATGGAGAGGAAGTCGAACTTGCTTACGCCATTGATGTGCTCAACGATGACGAAACTGACAACTATTTCATCATTGGTCAAAAGATGTCAAAAAATGGCGTGGTGATAAATACTCGTAGCGATTACCTGCTCGATTCGTACCCACTATTTAAAGCCGGACATATTGAAGTCGCGCAAGTTGAAGGGCTGAGCTTCCCAGTCAAGCTTGATACCGGCGCAGACGTCAGCTCGATCAACGCGCAGAACATCAAACAGTTCGAGCAAGGTGGCAAACCTATGGTCACTTTCACCTACCAAAACGATCTTGGCATGGAAAAAGAGTTTACCCTCGAAGTCGTCGATAGCATGAAAATTCGGGCAAAAAAAGGGGAGAAGAAAACCACCCGGCCAGTGGTTGAAATGCAGGTTAAACTCGGTGAACTAGAAAAGAAAATCCGCGTAAACCTCAAAGACCGTAGCCGTTTTCATTACAGCATGATCCTGGGTAAAAACTTCCTTAAATATGGTGCGGTAGTCGCCAGTGAACATAACTACATACTGACCGAAAAGCCAACTGGTGAAGAGTAGCTAGTATAAGTCCCGCACTGCGGGACTTATACTATTCAGCGCTGTAGCGAATGCTGTTCACGAACCACTCCTTGTAGCCTTCCGGAGTCTTAACGCTGAACTCATCATCAATCTCTTTTTTCAGCAGCGCTCGCGCCATTGGCGAATCAATCGAAATATAGCCCTTAGCATCACCGTAAATCTCATCTGGCCCGACGATGCGAAACGCTTTTACTTCCCCCGCTTCGTTTTCAATCTCTACCCAAGCACCAAAAAACACTTTGCCTTCCTGCTGCGGTGAGTAGTCCACCACCTTAACTTGCTCGAGACGCTTACGCAGATAGCGAACACGACGGTCTATCTCGCGTAAACGCTTCTTGTTGTACTGATAGTCAGCGTTTTCACTTCTGTCACCTAGGCTTGCAGCCCAAGTCACTTTCTTAGTCACTTCGGGGCGTTCTTCTTTCCACAAAAAATCGAGCTCTTTCTTAAGTCGATCATAGCCTTCGCGAGTAATTAGGTTTGTTTTCATATTTCTGACGCTATTAAATTGAAGATCCGATATACATTAGCTAAAAAGGAAATAAACGTTAACAATTCTTTGCTCCCATTGCTCAAGAACAATGTTACATTTTGAACTGCGCATTAAGGTGAATATTGAACTGTCCCTTATTAAATAGGTGGAACCATTACATGCAAGAAAATCACAAGATACTAGTTGTTGATGATGATGCACGACTTCGTGCACTACTAGAGCGTTATCTATCTGAACAAGGATTCCAAGTTCGTAGCGTTGCCAACAGTGAGCAGATGGACCGCCTGCTAACACGCGAAACTTTCCACCTAATGGTCTTGGATTTAATGCTGCCAGGTGAAGATGGTTTGTCAATTTGTCGTCGCCTGCGTAATGCTAATAATACGCTACCAATACTCATGCTGACTGCAAAAGGGGACGAAATCGATCGTATCGTCGGCCTTGAGGTGGGTGCGGATGACTACCTACCAAAACCATTCAACCCGCGTGAGCTGTTAGCTCGTATTAAAGCGGTGTTGCGTCGTCAAACGACTGAGCTGCCGGGTGCACCAAGCAGTGAAGAGTCTATCGTAGAGTTTGGTGACTTCAGCCTAAACCTTGGTACGCGTGAGATGTTCCGTGGTAAAGAGGCAATGCCACTAACCTCGGGTGAGTTTGCAGTGCTTAAAGCCCTTGTCACCAACGCCCGTGAACCGATGTCGCGCGATAAGTTAATGAACATGGCGCGCGGCCGAGAGTACTCGGCAATGGAACGTTCGATTGATGTTCAGATCTCTCGTCTACGACGCATGCTAGAAGTTGACCCAAGTAAACCACGTTATATTCAAACCGTGTGGGGGCTAGGTTATGTCTTTGTTCCTGATGGCAAAGAAGCGTAACCAACCAAAGTTTGCTAGAGTGCGAGACAATGTCTCGCACTTTTTTTAATACCAATCGGAATAACTAGGTGTTCAAATCATTGCGCTGCAAAAATGACCCAATATTTATTCTGGCTGATACAAGCCCTAATCCACTATCAAGGTAGGTGTTATGCGCATTCGCAGCTCATTTACTCAGTCCATTCTGATCTTTCTGACTCTGCTGGTAGCAAGCCAAATCTACTCTTACTACGCTGTGTTCAATTACGCTTTAATGCCGAGTTTGCAGCAGTTTAATAAGATCATTGGCTATGAGATCAGTCTTATGCTTGATGACTCCGAAAACCTTGAAGATGGATTAGTGATGGATGCGCCATTGCGTCAACGAGTGCTAGAGCAACTTGGTGTCACTATCCATGCGGAAGATAGCCCAATTGCGCAGGAGTATCATCACGCGATCTCGATTGATTTAATGAGTGAAGAGATGACCAACGAACTCGGCTCGCCAACCGATGTGCGTATGATGTCAGGCAAAGATAGCTATGTTCTGTGGATGAAAATAGAGTCATTACCTGACTCACTAATACGGATTCCATTATCTGAGCTGCAAGAAGAAGACTTTAAGCCGCTTTTTAACAATAGCTTAATCATGGCACTGCTAATCATTGCTGGAGGCTGGCTGTTTATTCGTTTGCAAAACCGTCCACTGATTGCTTTAGAAAAGGCAGCCAAAGGCGTCGGTCGCGGTGAGATTCCACCACCTTTGCCAGAAAAAGGGGCGTCAGAGATTCGCTCTGTGACTCGCGCCTTCAATCAGATGTCCAAAGGCATCCAAGAGCTAGAAGAAGACAGAGCTTTGTTAATGGCAGGGATTAGTCATGACCTAAGAACTCCGCTGACGCGCATCCGCTTAGCGACCGAGATGATGTCCCCGGAAGATAGCTATTTGGCGGAAGGGATCATTAGCGATACCGAAGAGTGTAACGAGATCATTAGCCAGTTCATGGATTATTTGAAACCCGTAAATACGCAGTCTTTTATCGAGGTTAATCTCAATGATATCGCCAACGATGTCGCTTCTTCAGAAGGAGGGTACGAAGTTCAAATTGATACCGATCTTCACCAGCCACTGAAAGAGACACACGGTAGCCCAATTGCGATTAAGCGCGCGGTGAGTAACTTAGTCGTCAACGCAATTCGCTATGGTAATGGTTGGACAAAAGTCAGCACGGGCGCCACCGCAGACAACAAGCTTGTCTGGGTTTGTGTCGAGGATAATGGTCCGGGGATAGAGCAGAACCAAATAGCCAAACTATTTGAACCCTTCACCCGTGGCGATACGGCAAGGGGAAGCGAAGGAACCGGACTAGGCTTGGCTATTGTCAAGCGGATCGTCAGCCAACACAACGGTTCAGTGACCGTCAACAATCGCACTGAAGGCGGGTTAAAAGTGCAAATCAGCTTCCCTGTTATTAAGTAGTTTATAGCTATCAAACGTCATCAACGTATCAAACAATAAGGGCAGCTCAACGCTGCCCTTAGCTTTTGTGGCCTTACAAGCGGCCTCGGTAGCTAAACCGAAATTTACCTTCGCTGTCTGCAGGGGTTGGCAACCATTTGAGCTGCTGTTGAAATGAATTAGGAAACTCTGCCTGAGGCTTAAACCAAGCGCTCGCTGTGTAACTCTGATCTGAGTTCAATTTGGCAATCACACCACTTTCCACTTGCGAACTGGTTTGCTCACCAACGATATCGACCTGGTTCTGCTGACAGGTAAAGTTAGCGACCACTGGGCCAATATCTAAATCGGCCATTGGCGTGCCGACTGTTTGTGTATTCCACACTACACTGCCTTCAGCACTGCCACAGTAAGGGGCGGCATAAGTGTATGAGCGAAGGTTGAGCTCAACTTGACCTGCTAGATCCAATGCAACTGGCATGGGTGGAGCCAACTCAATCACTTTTTCAACGGGAAGCGAGGCAATTAAGCTCTCTGCGTAGAAACCACTCGGCGAATAACCAACAATACCGCGACCTTGTAGAGCGAGGTCACTGCCACGACCAAAGCGCACATTAGCCTCAACAGAGCCAGTAAAAAGCTTGGCAATATTGAGCTGCCAGTTCACTTGTCCATAATTCTGATCTTGCCACTCAACTTGGTGTACTGAACCATTCCAAACCGTGCCATCTACACCCGATAAATAGAGTTGATGAGGCAAAGGCGCATACTGCACCACAAACTGAGCTGGCACATGTGCCAACGCACTTACCACAAACACTGTACTGAGAAATAGCCCAGCAACGACGTTCTTCTTCACCTGACTACCCTCTACCCAACTGGAGTCGTTTTACTTCGACAATGCCATCTCGACTGCCTTTATCAATATCAAGGAAGATGACGTTAATTCCGTGTGTCTCCTGTAGATAGGTTATCCAGCTTACGAACTGATTGAACGGTAAGGGCGCGACCCATACTTGGAACTCTTCACCGCGTGGTTGAACACGGATCAACTCAACTTGGAAACGACTGACGCTCGATGACACCGCTTGGTTAATAGGTAGGCTTGAAACCGTTCTACCTCCCTGCCCTTGGTACTGGCGAATGTCATCGGCTTTACTTTTTACCCATGCCAGCAGCTGCTTTTCCGTTTGGATTCTAGCTTGAGCTTGGTCGGCACGCTCAACAACAGGCTGAACAACGCCCCTGTATAAACCACCAATAATGACCAATGCGGCACAAATACTTACCAAGCGCTGCTCTCGGACAGAGATGCTCGACCACCAAACTTGTAAGGTATTAATCAGTTTGTTCATGCTGCATGCCTCACAATGGTTTTAGAACGAATGAGCCATTCACTAGGCTACCGGAACGATTAAGCTGACCTTGCTCAACCGTAAACTCTGCACCAAGCAACTCGGCGGTCTTTTCAAAAGTCTGGAAATCGCTGCTTTGTGCCTGCAAGCGCACTTCATTGCGCCCACTGTCGTACTTAAAGCTAGTTAGCTGCATACTCGGCACCTGATTGAGCAGTGGGGGTAACTTAACCATCAAACTCAGTAAGGCCCCCTCATCAGAGCCACCAGCCAAACGACTCGCTTCACGCTCCATTTCGCGTTTTAAGTAACTAACCGTTGGGATCTTAGTTTTACCCGGCAGTGACTGACGAAATATCCGCTCGCTTTCAGCGCGATAGGCTGCTGCCTGAGCTTCGTATCTTTGTACTTTAAGTACACTATCAACCATGACAACAGCCAATAGCAACACCGCCGCCACCGCAACTTTTTGCCACACTTTCCAATAACGAACTAATGAAGAGCTTGGTTTAAACCGCCCGGTAAGAATATTGACCTTGCTCGCTACCGCTTGCTCGACCAACAGCTGCATCACCAATTTAGGCTCACCAATCTGCCAATCTTGCTGTGGATTCAACTCCAATGATGCGGGCAGAGCGGAAAAAGCCACTAATGGCAGATACTCACCCTGATCCTGAACCCAGTCAGATTGCGCCAGTAGTGGCAACCAGTCACTATCAATGGTGACCCCTTGATAGGGTGATTTTTTCACTAGCCACTGCTGCCCAAGCTCTACCGCGGATAACCCTTGTTGATCTGGTAGTGCTAACACGTCTGGCAACACCTTGTACACCTGACAACCGATATCAGCGAGCTCTGCAAGAAGCTTTTCAAACCATTCAGAATCGACGGCACAGACCTGCGCTCGACCATGATGTTTGTTGAGGATGGTGAAATGAAGTTGATCGACATCCTGTGCTAAGTCATCCTCAAGCATATAAGGCAACATAGAGTCTAAGTGGCGACTGGCTCCCGCTGGGATTTCAACATCAGCTAGCACGACACTTTCCGCCGACAATAGAACCACAGTACGACGGCCTTGAGCGTAAGTCGCAATGTCTGGCAGCGCTTGATAATTGTCTAACTCTCCGCTGGCAATGACTTCCTTTTGCGTCTCCGACCAAACTAACCATTGGATAGCCAGATCAGGGTTATTTCTCAGCCGAACGATCAGAAACTCGTTCACCGATACCTCCGAAGCGGCGGCTAATCACCGTCGCAGTTTGTTTATCGTTACTAAATAACAGGCTACGAACTCTAACTCGAGAGTCGCCAACCAATAATTCAACATCAAGTTCGAAATAGGCACTGGTTACCGCCAAGTAACCTTTACCCTGACTGCGCGTCTCACCCGTTACATTGGCAAGCTCTTTCTCATTCAAAAAGTCGTCAACACTAGCCCAGCCATCAAATGGGCGATTTTCTATCACCTGCTTCGCTTGTGCACTGCTGAGTGCAGGTTGAAACAGAGCGGCTAGCAGTTGTGCATGTTCTGGCCTGATGGTATTGATGTTGAGCCGTAAATCCGGGGTAGGAATAGCGCACACATAAGGCCGCACCTTCTCCATTACCTCTCCCGATACCTGATTCACCGCTCGCAGCTCAGAGCTATCGGATATTAAACTGTTCGCCGCCATATAAGCCGGGGACATTGACTCATAAAAGCTGTCTTCAACGCCCAAGCTAGAGTTAACGGTATTGTCGCTGTCGAGGTACTCCCATAACGATTGGGCTATGGTTTCCGCCTGGTAATTATCGACCTCTAACTCTTCCAACAAATTTTGTAATACACCAACCAAATACGGAGATTGAGTTGCGCCACTGGTCGCATTCAAACCGGCTAATGCATTGAGATTAAAACACGCTTGCTGATCAATAAGGCGACCTTTCAAAGTACCGTAGTCAAGCGGATACGTCTGCTCTTCCAGCGCCCATGGTTGAGAGAGATTAATTGTATCTGAGTCTTTGAAGCTCTGCTCAAGACCCGCTTTCGCTAACGCCTCAGCTCCCACGCTATACCAATAAGCTTGCTGATAGTTAATTTGGTTAGTCGCACGGTGGAACTGACTGAACAGGCGATCCGCCATGCTCGCTGCAATACTCACCATCACAGCCAACAACAGTAAAACAATGATTAGGGCAACGCCACGCTGTGCTTTCACCATCTTATTCCTGCCCGTTTGCCTGCTCTAGAGAGCCACCAGAAGTAAGATAGATTCGCTCAATCTTGCCGTAGTCCGCGAGTTGTAACTCCACCGCTACCGCTTCAGGTAAGGTGTAACTACTCAGCCAAACTCTCAGCCATTGCTCACCATCAAAAAAGCGCAGTTCAAACGCCTCGACCTCATCGAGCAAAGGCATCACAATACCCTCTTGACCCACAGGCGTATCAACATAGCGCCACCAAACTCGTTGTAACTGGTTATCTTTAATCCGGTAACCAACCTTGCTCACTTCACCACGCGGAAACTGCTGTTGCGGGTTATGCCAACCAGAGCGAACAAACATCACGCCTTTGCTATCGGAGTCGAGCAAATACTCTTTCCATTGCAGTAGCAGCGGCGAAGGCTCTTCACCATTAGTGCGCGACTGTCTCAGTGCCATTTGGCGAAAATCGTTGTCCAGATAGACCAGTGCTCGCTGCAACGACTTTAAGCGCTCACTGCGCTGCATGGAAATCTCATTGCTACGTTGCACTTGGTTTAGTACCTGATAAGCACCAACACTCAAGCTAGCAAAAATCGCAATCGCCACCAGCACTTCGATTAGGGTAAAACCTTTATTACGAGAGACGTTACTTCGGCACATAACTTCTCACCGTAACTACTGGCGAACCTTTCGCCCGAGTCGCGACCTTAACATCAAATGCTTGCAGCATATCGCCTGACGTCGAGACAGGCTCTACGCTCCAATACCACTCTCTATCTGCGAGCGTTTCTACACCGGTCTGCTTGCTCGGCATCGCCTCAGACAAAATCACTTTCGCCATTTGGTTATCAGCCACCATAGCGGCGAAAGTTTTCTCTTCCAAATAGTTGAGAGTATTTATGTGCTGACTCACCGAACGTATTGTCGCAATCGCTGCTGTAGCAAAAATGGCTAACGCAACCAAGACCTCAAGCAGCGTGAAGCCAAGCTTAGCTCTCTTCATCACGCTCCCCCGGTGCCAACAATAGAATTTGGCCATTTTCTTTTGCCACTACCTGCCACGCATCTTCATCAGCACTGCCATCCTGAGGATAAATAGCAATAGAAAATGGCGTCACTTCCCCACTCGACATAACAAACACTTGGGGTGGGCGCTGTTTTTGCTTATCTTCTAGCTCAGCAAACATCTCTTCATCGAACAGGGAGCCGGGCTGAAACAGACGATCTTTGTTATTCCAAGCATCCCCACCTAACGTCAGCATGATCGACAAATTGTCATCCAACTTAGTTTGTGCAGGGATCGGACTCTGCTCTAATTGCTGCCAACCATCAGTCTGTAAACGCATAAAATGGTAAGTCGACGCTTTTTCGTCAACACGCAATCCAAAATCATTGCCACTCAACATCGCCTCTTCATTGAGTAGTTGCATGCGATGGAACAGAGATTGCGCCTGTTTTTTTGCGCCGTCTTCAGCATTAACTGGCAGGGTAGCTATCACCGCTACTGATGCGACCGAAACCAACACCAATACCAGTAAGACCTCTAGCAGAGTAAATCCACACTGACGACGCATAACCGCTAAATGCTCGCGTTTGGGTTACTGAAAATCTTGAAGGTTCCAGTTACCGATATCTGCATTGGCACCTTCACCACCCTCTTGACCGTCGGCACCTAAGGTAAAGATATCAACGTTACCTTGATCACCCGGACTTAGGTATTGGTACTCGTTGCCCCAAGGGTCAGACGGAAGACGACGAATATATCCACCGTCACGGTAGTTGCGTGGCTCTGGGCTTGAAGGCTTAGTCACTAACGCGTCTAAACCTTGGTCAGTGGTCGGGTAAACACTGTTATCCAGCTTGTACATATCAAGCGCGTTTTCTAACGCCACGATGTCAGTGATGGCTTTTTGCTGATCCGCTTTCTCTTTATTACCAAGCAGGTTCGGCACAACGAAACTCGCCAAAATACCTAAAATCACCACAACAACCATGACTTCTAGCAGGGTAAAACCGGCCTGTTTTTTAAATTGCTTGTTCATTTTTCTCTCCACAAAAAGCAGCCTAACGATTCGCTACGCGGCTAAGAACTCATTAAATTATTCATCTCTAGGATTGGCATTAAGGTTGCCATGACGATAAACAGCACTAGTCCCGCCATCAGGGCAATCAATGCTGGGGTAAAGATCCCGAGTGCGATATTAACCGTCGACTCAAAATTAGCATCCTGGTTATCTGCCGCACGAGTTAGCATGCTCTCTAACTCACCACTCTGTTCACCACTGGCAATCATATGCAACATCATAGGTGGAAACAGCTTGGTTTGTTCTAAAGCTCGGCGCAAACTCGCCCCTTCACGCACGTTCTCTGTGGCGATTAACACCTGCGCTTTGACGTAATGATTCGACATAACATCCACAGCAACACGCATACCATCAATAATCGGAATTGCACTAGATGTACAAATAGATAAGGTTCGAGCAAAACGCGAGGTATTCAGACCACGAGCGATCTTACCAACTAATGGCAACGAGATAACTTTACGATCCCAAGCGAGTCGAAGCTTAGGCTTACTCAAGGCAAATTTGATCAGGTAGATAGCGACAATGAAAGCAATAACAACATAGAGCCCCGAGCTCTGTACGAACTCACTCGCCGCCAGCAACAGCTGAGTCGACTGAGGAAGTTCCTGGCCCATTTGCACAAACTGGCCGACGATTTTAGGCACCACAGCGGCCAACAGAAAAGCGACAATACCAATCGCAAACACGACCAGTACAATTGGGTAGACCATTGCCTGAATCAATTTCGAGCGGAGCTTTTGACGATTTTCCGCGTAGTCAGCGAGGCGTTCTAATACAGAATCTAAATGGCCTGATTTTTCACCCGCGGCCACCATAGAGCGAAACAGTTCATCGAACACATGGGGATAGTCAGACAAACTATCAGCTAAGGTATAACCTTCAGTAACCTTAGAGCGAACCGCCAATAGCATGGTTCGGATATGGGGCTTTTCAGACTGCTCAGATACAGCCTTCAAACACTCTTCTAATGGCATCCCTGACTGGACCAAAGTTGCAAGCTGACGAGTAATCAAAGCCAGATCCGGCGTACTTACACCACGTTTAAACTGAAAGCTTACTTGGTTGCGCTGTTTATTGGCTTTTTGTCTGGTCTCACTCACCTCAACAGGGACCAAGCCTTGCTCTTTTAACTTGGCACGCACCTGACGAGCGTTATCCCCTTCGATAACGCCCCTTTTCGATTTACCTTTCTTGTCTAGTGCTTTGTACTCAAATGCCGCCATCAGCTTTCCTTGGTCACTCGCATAATTTCTTCGAGAGAGGTAATGCCCATGCGAACTTTGTTTAAGCCATCTTCTTGAATACTTGGCGTCTGCTGACGGATATGCTTCTCGATAGCCTGCTCTCCGGCTTCACTATGAATCAGAGACTGGACATCTTCATCAATCACCAACAGCTCATGTATGCCAGTACGGCCACGGTAGCCTTTGTAATTGCACGCTTCACAGCCCGATGCACGATAGAGGGTTAAATCCTCTTTTTTCTTCAAACCGAACAGTTTTTTAGTCTCTTTGTCGGCCTCGTATGGCTGCTTACAGTCCGGACACAGGGTTCGCACCAAGCGCTGAGCCAATACACCGAGCAATGAAGAGGAGATAAGGAAAGGCTCGATGCCCATATCTCGCAGACGGGTAATCGCCCCGACAGCGGTATTAGTATGCAGGGTCGACATTACCAAGTGACCCGTCAAAGATGCCTGCACCGCAATTTGCGCCGTTTCTAAGTCACGAATCTCACCCACCATGACCACATCAGGGTCTTGACGTAAGATGGCACGCAAACCGCGTGCAAAGGTCATATCGACTTTAGGGTTTACCTGAGTTTGACCGATACCATCGATATCAAATTCGATCGGATCTTCAACGGTGAGAATATTGCGCTCGTTGCTGTTGATTTCAGTCAAGCCAGCATAGAGGGTAGTCGATTTACCCGAGCCTGTTGGGCCTGTGACCAAGATGATGCCATGTGGTCTTGAAATCATCTGACGGAAACCATCACGATTAACCTCTGTCATGCCGAGGCTTGGCAGTTCAAGGCGGGTTGCGTTTTTATCGAGTAGGCGCATCACTACGCGCTCACCATGAGATGAAGGCATAGTCGAGACGCGAACGTCAACAGCTCGGCCACCAATACGCAGCGAAATTCGACCATC
Source organism: Vibrio sp. M260118 (assembly GCF_036533755.1). Classification (NCBI taxonomy): domain Bacteria; kingdom Pseudomonadati; phylum Pseudomonadota; class Gammaproteobacteria; order Vibrionales; family Vibrionaceae; genus Vibrio; species Vibrio sp. M260118. The sequence goes on from NZ_JATABG010000003.1 coordinate 30,126, forward strand.
TTGTGGCACGCGCTTCTCAGCAATGTCGAGCTTGGCCATGACCTTAACCCGCGATACCAACAAAGGGGCTAACTTGCGACTTGGCGACAATACATCACGCAAAACGCCGTCAATACGGAAACGAATAGAGAGGTTTTTCTCGAATGTCTCGATATGGATATCCGACGCGCTCTCTTTGATTGCCTCACCAAGCATGGCATTAATCAATTTGATTATCGGGGCATCATCATCAGATTCAAGCAGGTCTTCATCTTGTGGCAAGTCTTCGGCTAATGAGAATAGATCATCACTTTCGGCGCCAATATCTTCCATAAGCTGACGCGCTTCGGATGAGTCGCGTTGATAGGCTTGAGTCAACTTGCTATCAAATGCCTCTTTACTCAGCTCTTGCAAAGTAAAAGGCTGACGACAAACCCGCTTAACTTCAATCAGCGCCGGCATTGCGACTGGCGCGACATAGTAGAGCACCAACCCTGCCTCACTAGATTCAAGCACTAGCTTAAAACGGTTGGCGAAGCTAAATGGCAAGCGCTTAAAGCTTGGAGTCAACTCTAGATCCATTACTGCGCGCTCATCTGATCAAGGAATGCTTGAATTTCAACAGGGTGACCAATCTCTTCACCATACTCTGGCAATACTGGAATGTGGCCATCATCCATCAACTTTAAGCCTTGATCCGCTCTATACAGTTGCTCAGCACGGATAAAGTTGTACTTACGTTGAGTGATACCATCCGCCGTAACACCATCGCGAATAATGGTTGGCTTGATAAACACCATCAGGTTCTTCTTCTCAACCTGAGTACTGGTCGACTTAAATAGATGACCTAAATAAGGAATATCACCTAGCAGTGGCACCTTAGATTCACTCTCTAAAGCTCGCTCATCAATCAAGCCACCCAGTACAATCATTTGCCCGTCTTCAACCATCACTGAGGTATTCAGCTGACGCTTAGCAAAACGAACATCAACCGCACCATTGGCACCAAGCACGTTGGAGACTTCTTGCTCAATATTTAGCTGAACTGAGTTGCCTTCATTGATTTGCGGCACCACTTTAAGTTTGATACCGACCTCTTTTCGCTCAACCGTTTGAAACGGGTTGTCATTATTTGAGCTCGCCGCAGAGCCGGTAATCACCGGCACCTCTTCACCTACAATGAATGACGCTTCACCATTGTCCATCACGGTAATACTTGGTGAAGAGAGGATATTTGAGTTGGAATCTGTAGATACCGCACTGATCAGTGCAGTCCAGTCCCCCATCACCACGCTCAGTGCCGCACCATTGACACCCGAGAGCGCGGACGCTAGCTTAGTGTAGTCACCTTGCTCAGTGGTGGTTTCATTACGCAAGAATTTACCGTTGTCATCATAAACAGCGGTAGTCGTGGTGGTATCTTTAGCTTCTTCTAAACCAACCATCACACTGCCGATTGGCGCACCGGCATTAGAATGCTGGATAACAGCACCCGTTTCTAGCGAGCCCCACTGGATACCGAAATTCAAGCCATCACCCTCTGACATTTCGACAATCAGAGCTTCAATCAAAACTTGTGCACGACGAATATCAAGCTGAGCAATAACGTCTTGCAGCGCATTCATAATATCTGGTGGAGCAGTTAGAACCAGTGCGTTGGTCTCTGGGTGGGCTGCAATCATCACGTCATTGCGCTTGGCACTAGTCGATGATTTAGAGCCCGAAGATTTCTCTGCTTGCAGGTTGTCTGATACACCTTTGAGAACATCAACTAGATCTTCCGCCTTGGCATACTTTAAGTAGACAACGCGGTTGTTACCTTTTGTCGCCATTTCGACATCTAACTGCTTAATTAGCTTACGCAGACGTTGACGAACTTGTGGATCGCCCGAAATCAAAATGGCGTTGGTTCTATCATCTGCCACCAACTTAGGTTGCAGAAATGCCGGAGTATTCTTTGCGTCAGTGGTTTTATTCAATGCTTCAACAATACGCACCATTTCAGCGGCTGAGGCATTATCAAGCTCCACCACTTCAATCTCTTTGTCACCCGCTTGGTCAACACGCTTAATGATGTCTGCTAAACGGTTCACCACAGCAGCACGGCCAGTAATCAGGATAATGTTGGCTGGGTCATAGTGAACCACGTTACCCGCGCCCGCATTGTCGTTAAGCTGACGTAATAGAGGAGAGAGTTCCCGCACCGATACATTGCGTACTGCAACCACTCGGGTGACAACTTCATCACCGTTGATACTGCCATCGCCCACAACTGGTACAGCAGAAGTTTTTGCGTCTTTATCCTTGATGACTTTTAATATGCCGTTTTCCATCTCGACGACAGCAAAGCCATACACTTCCAGAACATTAAGGAAGAAGCTGTAGTACTGCTCTTCGGTCAACATGTCGTAGCTACGTACATCGACTTTGCCACGTACTGACGGATCAACAATGATGGTTTTTTCTAAGTTTCGACCAACGATATTGATGAACTCTTGGATGTCAGTCCCTTTAAAGCTGGCACTAAAGTCGTTAGCAGCCACCATGGTTGGTGACATAAGTAAGCTTCCCGCTAAAAGCCATGCGCTCTTTCTAAGCCAATGGTTCACTCTGTACTACTCCTTGGAACAATTGTCGCGGCGGCAACAATCTTATAATTCAATGTATATTTGGTGAGGTTGACCATTTCGCTCTACCGTGAGATTTAGTTCGGTCAACTGGGACAAGCTTCTAAACACTTCACCCATCGTCTCTGGATCTTTCAGATCCAACCCATTAATTGATACTGCGATGTCACCGGATTGAAGCCCAACTTCATCAAACAAGACACTGCTTTTGCCTGGTGAAAGGCGATAACCGATCACCTCATTGTCCTGTTTAACTTGCGACATGCGAACGTACTGGAAAATCTGTCTCGCATCCTGACGAATCTCTTCACGGATGCTAGCAATAGAATCTGAGGAAACCTGAACACGGGTCTCTTCTTCACTTGGAACTTGGGGCTGCGCAGGGGAAGGCTTACTGTATTTTAAGCCTTCAAGCATCACGGTTTCATTGCGCCCAGAGTTATCAATAATCACTCGGTCAGATTGAACCTGAATAAGTTTGGCGCGCGTGCCTTCAATCACTTCATCAATACCATAGGTCACTTGCTGACCACGGTTAGCAATGACTGCTAGGCTCTTAGCAGGATTCGAACTGGTAACCACGCCAACTAAAACAACATTCAAACGGCTCTTAGGGGCATCTTGAACTTTTGGCTGTTCAACCACTGGGGCATTAGTTTGAGGTTTACCAAATAGGTGGCTATTTTGCAGCTCAGAGATGTCGAGACGCGCTGCGCTTTCAGTACCAGAGGACGTAGCGCTTGCCTGCCATTGCGCGACGGTTGGTGAACTCCAAGGTTGCCATAGCATCCTTCCACCAATCCAGGCGCTGAGCGTTAGCAGTAAAATCATCACCACATAACTGATGCGTTGTTGCACACCAATATCTTTTAGTGCCTCACCCATTCGGTATAGTGCCGCTGCACTGCTTTGCTTCACTCGCTGTCCCTATTTCGCTGGCTTAGAGCCCAATTTCTGCCGTCAAAGGCGAGAGCTAAGCCCTGTATGACGGAGGTTAATATTAGTTATCAAAGATGTAGCCGGCCATTGTAGCAAAATATGAAACAAGCTAAACATAAAACCCCCTGCTACCGCTTTGTTCATGGAGATTTTTTATGATCTCGCTTGAAAAGTGTTACATTCGTCACCATTGTTACTGCATCTGAATGGATTGAACATCCACCACCTTAGAGGGCAAGAAATACAATGGGTTCCCAAACCGAAGCAGTTAGACTCGATAAATGGCTCTGGGCGGCGCGTTTTTATAAAACTCGTTCCATAGCTCGCAATATGGTCGATGGTGGTAAAGTCCACTATAATGGTCAGCGTAGCAAGCCGAGTAAGGCAGTCGAACTCGGGGCGGTAATTACACTAAGACAAGGGCACGAAGAAAAGACGGTAGTAATAGAGAAAATCTCTGACCAACGTCGCGGTGCTCCAGAAGCACAAACGCTCTACTCTGAAACCGCAGAGAGTCTAAGTAAACGTGAAGAGAACGCAGCACGTCGTAAGCTTCACGCCCACAATCCTAGCCCAGATCGCCGCCCTGATAAAAAGCAGCGCCGCGATATCATTAAATTTAAACACCAATAAGCTCTACCAGATTTACGAGGAATCGCCACATGGCAAGCAATGTTTTGAACCGCTACTTATTTGAAGATCTTTCAGTTCGTGGTGAGTTGGTACAACTGGATGATGCATACCAACGTATTATTTCAAGCAAGGAATACCCAGCACCACTACAAAAGCTGCTTGGTGAGCTATTGGTTTCAACCACTCTTCTAACAGCAACGCTAAAGTTTGAAGGCTCGATCACTATGCAGCTGCAAGGTGATGGCCCTGTATCTCTAGCAGTAATTAATGGCGATCACGACCAGAAGATCCGTGGTGTCGCTCGTTGGGATGGTGATATCGCTGACGACGCAACAATCCATGACATGATGGGTAAAGGCCACTTAGTGATTACTATTGATCCGAAGAAAGGCGAGCGCTACCAAGGTATTGTTGGCCTGGACGGCGACAACCTGTCTGAAATTCTTGAAAGCTACTTTGCCAACTCAGAGCAGCTTAAAACACGTATTTGGCTACGTACAGGTGAGCACGAAGGCAAACAACGTGCAGCGGGTATGCTAATTCAAGTTATGCCAGATGGTACTGGTACGCCAGAAGACTTCGAGCACCTAGAGCAGCTAACTGATACAGTTAAAAATGAAGAACTATTCAGCCTAGAAGCGAATGACTTACTGTACCGCCTCTACAACCAAGAAAAAGTTCGCCTGTTTGATCCTCAGCAAGTTGAATTCTTCTGTGGATGTTCTCGAGAACGCAGCGGTGCAGCGATTGTTACCATCGACCGTGCGGAAATAAATGACATTTTATCCGAGGTTGGTTCAATTTCTTTACATTGTGATTACTGCGGCACGAATTATTCGTTCGACGAAGCGCAAGTCGCTGAGCTGTTCAATTCCGCTAATCCGAGCAACAAAACACTGCATTAATTTTTACAGCATACCAAGCTTGTAATTTACCCTTCAAAAGGCCAGCTCATGCTGGTCTTTTTTGTGATCAACTCCCCGCAATACCTAGCCTAAGCCGTAATAAATTAACCTGTTAATTTTAAGCGATTAATAATGATTTTGCTCTAGCGCAAAGCTTTGCGCACACGATAAACTAACTCGGCCAATATGTGATGAGTCGCTTAAAACCCCAAAAAAAATGCGGATAAATTTTGAGCTATATCCCTGTTTTCTATGAGACCCATTGCTAGCATGGTGAGCAGACAAAATAAAAAATTATTACAAAATCCCTACAAAAATATCCCTACAAGGAGCACCTATGACCGTTATGGAACATACAAAGGCTGCAACAATCGATCTTACCAAACACGGACTTCAGAACGTAAAAGAGGTTGTACGCAACCCTAGTTACGAGATGTTGTTCGAAGAAGAAACTCGCGCTGATCTGGAAGGCTACGAAAAAGGCGTAGTCACCGAACTAGGCGCCGTTGCTGTTGATACCGGTATTTTTACTGGACGCTCACCAAAAGATAAATACATCGTTAAAGACGCAACCACTGAAGAACATATGTGGTGGACGTCAGACCAAGTAAAAAATGACAACAAGCCAATTGATCAAGCCGTTTGGAATGATCTAAAAGAGCTTGTTACTAACCAGCTATCAGGAAAACGTGTTTTCGTGATCGATGGCTACTGTGGCGCTAACCCAGATACTCGCTTAAGTATCCGTGTTATCACTGAGGTAGCGTGGCAAGCGCACTTCGTGAAAAACATGTTTATCCGCCCAACTGAAAAAGAACTAGCAACGTTCGAACCTGATTTCGTAGTAATGAACGGTGCGAAATGTACTAACCAGAAGTGGGAAGAGCATGGCCTAAACTCTGAAAACTTCACGGTATTTAACCTAACTGAACGCATGCAGCTTATTGGCGGTACTTGGTACGGCGGTGAGATGAAGAAAGGTATGTTCGCAATGATGAACTACTTCCTTCCTCTAAAAGACATTGCTTCTATGCACTGTAGTGCGAACAAGTGCAAAGACAACGGCGACGTAGCGATCTTCTTCGGCCTATCTGGTACAGGTAAAACTACCCTATCTACTGATCCGAAGCGTGAACTGATCGGTGATGATGAGCATGGCTGGGATGACGACGGTATCTTCAACTTCGAAGGTGGTTGTTACGCGAAAACCATCAAGCTATCGAAAGAAGCTGAGCCAGACATCTACAACGCAATTCGTCGTGATGCACTACTAGAGAACGTTACTGTTCGCAGCGATGGCTCTATCGATTTCGACGATGGTTCGAAAACAGAGAACACTCGTGTTTCTTACCCTATCGAGCACATTGATAACATCGTTAAGCCAGTATCAAAAGCGGGCCACGCAAACAAGGTTATCTTCTTGTCTGCTGACGCATTTGGTGTGTTACCTCCTGTGTCTAAACTGACTCCGGAGCAAACTAAGTACCACTTCCTATCTGGCTTTACCGCTAAACTTGCTGGTACTGAGCGCGGCATCACTGAACCAACACCGACATTCTCGGCATGTTTCGGCGCAGCATTCCTAACGCTACACCCAACTAAGTACGCAGAAGTACTAGTTAAACGTATGGAAGAAGCAGGTGCTGAGGCTTACCTAGTAAATACCGGTTGGAATGGTAGCGGCAAACGTATCTCAATTCAGGATACACGCGGCATCATTGATGCGATTCTAGATGGTTCGATTGAAAACGCTGAAACTAAGCACATTCCTATCTTCAATCTAGAAGTGCCAACTGCATTACACGACGTTGACCCAAGCATCCTAGATCCTCGTGATACTTACACTGACCCACTACAGTGGGAAAGCAAAGCGAAAGATCTGGCTGAACGCTTTATCAACAACTTTGATAAGTACACAGATAATGCCGAAGGTAAATCGCTAGTTGCAGCTGGACCTCAGCTAGACTAGTGACGTAGATATATTTATGTAGCTAAGCCCCTATATTGAGGGCAATGTAGATCAGATAAGGATCGGTTGACCGATCCTTCTGATGAGAGACAATCGGAAACCTGTTTATAGGTTTCCGATTTTTTATGTCTATTCAAAACTGTTTTGCCGACTTCCTTGAAGAAAACCCTGTTGATGTTGCTCGACTCACCACGTTCTCAGAACATATTCCCGATGAATGGATTGCTAAAGCAGCTACACTGTCAGATAAAGCCACAATTCGTCGGCGTCGATTACCAAGTGATATGGTTTTGTGGCTGATTGTTGGTATGGCGTTCTTCCGTAATGAACCAATTGCCGAAGTCGCAAGAAGAATGAACGTCTGTGCTGATGGCTTGGCTGATGAAGAATTATTAGCAAAGAGCGCTTTAACCCAAGCAAGACAACGCTTAGGCAAAGCAGCACCAGAATGGCTGTTTAAGCAATGTGGAAGTACGTGGGGCCTTGAACGATACCCTGATGATACATGGCAAGGCCTACAAGTTTTTGCCGTAGATGGCGCTCTTTTTCGAACAGCTGATACACCCGAATTAAGAGAGCATTTTGGCTCCGGTAATACTTCTAGCAACAGGCAAACACCTCATCCAGTATTAAGGGTCGTGACCATGATGAACGTCCGCTCTCATGTTATCGTTGATGCAGCGATAAGCCCTTATCGCCGAGGTGAAATTCCTTTAGCTATGCCTTTTATCAACGCCTTGCCAGATGACTCTGTAACGCTGTTGGATAAAGGTTTTTATGGTGCAGACTTACTGCTTTCTCTGCAAAACAGTGGAACAAACAGACACTGGCTTCTGCCTGCGAAGAAAGGCGTGAAATATACACTGTTGGATGATAAAGAAAGCAGCGACATGCTTGTGGAGATGAACGTCTCACCGCAGGCTCGTAAAAAGAATCCTAGTCTTCCTGAAAAATGGAAAGTAAGAGCAGTCACGTATGAGGTGCAAGGTAAATCCAAAACGGTGTTTACTTCGCTTCCTCGAGAAGAGTATGACGCTCAATCAGTCGCGAAGCTTTACCATGAAAGATGGGAAATTGAATTAGGCTATCGGGACATCAAAAGTTCAATGCAACACAACGCTTTAGTGCTGAGAAGCAAGACAGTAGAACTCGTATACCAGGAGTTATGGGGGCTATTACTTGGTTATAACTTGGTGAGACGAGAAGCAAGCCAAGCCGCAGTGGAACACGGACGATTACCCAATGAAATCAGCTTCAAGTACGCTTGCCAATTTATAGCCAGTCAGCTAAAAGTGATGAGTAAAGCGGTATCTTTAGGTAACACGCCGAAACGCTTAAAAAGCCTCCGCGGAGATTTATCTATCCTCTTTATAGACAAACGCCCCAAGCCTAATCGGCCTAGGGCGGTAAAAATATCAAAGACCCGATACCCCGTTAATCGCTACGCGGCTCCTCTTAAGTGAACTACGTTGCTCGACAATGTATTAGTTAAATAGAGCTCATATCTATGAAGTTTGACCGCACGATATTTTTACCTTTGCTGCTCGTGTCCACAATCAGCGTGGCCTCGGAGAAATCGACACTCTCTTTCTCGATTGATAATGATGGTATTTTTGGCGTTGACCAAGACTATACCAATGGGATTTTCTTAACTTACACCTCGAGCAAAATAACACCCTACCCGATTCTAGAGCCATTCAGTCTCTCTTATTGGGGCAAACCGGCTTTAGATAAGTTTGAGTTTGCTATCGGCCACAAGATGTATACGCCGTCGGATATTACCGCTCCGGTGCCATTGAAAAACGACAGACCCTACGCAGGTTACCTGAACACTGAGTTTAACTACATCAGCCTGAACTCTGATATTGCGCAACGCTTCAATCTAACTATCGGTACCACAGGTGAAAACTCGCTCGCCGACCAAGCTCAAGATATTGTTCATAGCATTACTGGCTCTGATGACCCGCGTGGTTGGGCATACCAAGTTGATGATAAGGTTGTCGGCAGTATTGGTTACTTAAATCACTTTAACCTAGTAAGGCAGCGCTATAAGGCTGACACTGACTGGGAGTTATCTAGCGTGTCAGAAATCAACGCAGGTAACTTCCGCAGTGACATTTCCGCTGGGGTGATGTTTCGTTGGGGTGCCGATCTACAAAACAGTATGGGTGCAGCAAATATTGACAATGAAAACCCGTTTCGCGCTGGCATGATTGGTAGTTCAGACAGAGGGTGGTTCTTATTTACCGGTATTGAAGCTCGTTACCGCTTCAACGATATTACCATCGAAGGTGACCGCTCTGGTGTTGACAAGTTTGCCGCTAATGAAGGCAGAAGCTCCAGTTATTACGATGTCACTCTTGAAAATACACAAGCGACTGCGGTGGTAGGTTTTGCGTGGTATAACCCGAGTTTTGGTATGACATTAACCACAACGGTTAAAACACCAGACTATAAAGAAGCGAAGGAAAGCGTATATGGAACAGGTGGGTTCTCCGTATACGCTTTCTTCTAAGCAAACCTAATTCTTATAAGTAGACCCTAGTTAGATGGTGAACTTCTGGCAATCGAGGTTGAGGTTGCCAGAACGCTCTTCCACCACGCTCCTCACGCTTTTCAGTTGTTCGTTATTTTGCTCTAGCTCTTTCATTGCCGACGATATTTGAGTCATGTTATCTGCCATTGACTGACTAGTGGTCGCCAACTCTTTAATAGAAGAGAAAATCACTTCAGTCTGATGAGCCGCTTGGTCGGCTTTTTCCGTAATCTGCTCCAAGGCATCCATTGCTTCTTGTCCGCGCTTTCGCCGAGCCGTCATTGATGACTCTGACTGCCCGATGTATTGAATCACTTCCGCACTTTCTTTCTTCATCGTATCTATGGTGTCAGAGATCTCTGTTACCGCATCAACAGTGCGCACCGCCAAACTGCGCACCTCATCAGCAACAACGGCAAAACCTCTCCCTTGCTCTCCGGCACGCGCCGCCTCTATTGCCGCATTTAACGCCAACAAGTTGGTCTGTTCTGCAATACCGTTGATGATCTCCATCACCGAGTCAACCTTCGAAGAAGCCTCTTCGAGCTGTTGAATATGCCCCGCAGCTGAGGTCAATATCGCGCCAACCTCTTCGAGCGACCCAATCGCTGATCCTATGACCTTCGCCCCTTCTGCCGCAGCATGAGTAGAAGAACGAGAGATCTCCGCGACAAACTCCAACGAATTAGAGACCTCTTGTGTGGTAACACTGACCTCTTCGGTTGCCGAAGCTAACAACTGGGTTTGTCCAAGCACTTCCGACTGATGCTGAGCCAATTGATCAAGGCCTTGATTCAATTCAGCAGCATTCCCTGAAAGAGCTTGGCAGCTCTCTTGAACACCACGAACCAAGCCGCCAAGATTTTCGCAGCTTTCGTTAATGCTACTCGCTAACTGGTTAAACTCATCGTTCGGGTTCTTAGTCATCGTCATACGTTGCGACAAATCACCTGCAGAGAGTCCATGCAACACTTTACGAATTCTGGTCAAAGATTTAGTTAACGAGGTACTTTGCATCACGAAGATGGCCACCGTAAATATGGCAAGAACAGAACACGCAGCCAATACTGACCACTGAGTTTGCTCCGAAGCGCGTTCAGCCGATTGTTGATATTGCATCGAAGTGCCAGCCAACTCTTGAGAGATAGATACGATCAACTGAGTTAACTGCGCTTTGGCACTCATTAGCTGCTGTTCAACTGTACCAAGCTGCTGCGACAATTCGCTTACACGAGCAAAGGTCAGCTTATATTGCTCGATCTCTTTCTCATACAAATCAAGCATCGCATACACATTCGACATACTCTCAAAACTGCCCATAGCACGATTAAACAGTTTTAATCCAAGGCGTAGCCGCTGACTCAAACATACTTACTGTACGCTTAAGGTTATCCGCTTGCTGATTAAGTGCTAATTGGGATAGGAACTTAGAGTTGTGATTAACCGCAGTAACGATGTCTGAAATTTCCTGTTTGGCTCGAGAAACCTGTGAACCATTCAGGTTATCCAAATCGCTACTTAACGTGAGAATCTTACTTTGCGTTTGGTAAATTGAAGTTGAACCGGTAGCGATGTCACTACTGAGGTGGTATTGATCACTCATTTGGCTCAACCGTGAAGAGGTAAATCCTGCTAAAGCAACAAAACCTATGACTAGAACAATCAGAAATAGCATAATTTTCTGCTTTTGCGATAAAGCAAGCATATCCATAAAAAATCCCTTAACAACAGTGGTATGCAATAAGACTCGACCAGCTAAAGTTTAATTTTTATTATCAACATTCTTATAATTGAAACATTTATATAACATGCATTTTAGCTCAAGTGCGTATTTTTTTCTTATTTAGCAAAATGTTGTTTCTAACCGTCTCTAACCCTATTTAAACCCTAATATTTGTAATAAAATGACGACAAATAACTAAGTACGAGATGAGCACATGTCAACAACAGGTCGAATTCATTCTTTCGAGTCTTGTGGAACCGTGGACGGACCGGGCATTCGTTTTATTGTCTTCTTACAAGGCTGTCTAATGCGTTGTAAGTATTGCCATAATCGCGATACATGGGACACGCACGATGGTAAAGAAGTGACCGTTGATGAGATCATAAATGA
>NZ_JATABG010000004.1:0-36305 GCF_036533755.1 Vibrio sp. M260118
TTTGCCATCAAATAAATACAACTAAATTCGTATTTTGTTAGCCATGCTCTTTAAGGGAATAAAAAAAAATCCACAAGCAGCAAATGGCAGAATGTTTGGATGAGCAATGCGCCTTTAAATAACGGTCGCAGACGTTTCCTAACCGCAACAACAGCTGTTGTTGGTGGTCTGGGTGCCGCTGCTGTCGCCGTTCCTTTTATTAAATCTTGGAACCCAAGTGAAAAAGCCAAAGCTGCAGGTGCCCCTGTTGAAGTTGAAATCGGTAAACTTGAAGAAGGGCAAATGGTACGTGTGGAGTGGCGTGGTAAACCTGTATGGGTTGTACGTCGTGCACAATCAGTTGTAGACACGCTTAAAGAACTCGACGGTCAGTTACGTGACCCTTCATCTGGTGAAGAACAACAACCAACTTATGCTCAAAATGCTTACCGCTCAATTAAGCCAGAGTACTTCGTTGCCGTTGGTATCTGTACGCACCTTGGTTGTTCACCGACCTATTTACCTGACAGTTTTAGCGAACAAGTTCAAGGTGTGAAATCTGGGTTCTTCTGTCCATGTCATGGCTCTAAGTTTGATATGGCTGGTCGTGTATTCCAAGGCGTTCCTGCGCCCTTGAACTTAGTCGTACCTAAGCACATGTATCTGAGCGATACCAAGATCATTATCGGTGTTGACGAAGGAGGGGAGGCATAATGCAAGCTCTACTTGATTGGGTAGAAAAACGCATACCCGCAATGAATGCGTACAAAAAGCACCTTTCTGAGTATCCGATGCCAAAGAACTTTAACTTTTGGTATCTATTCGGCTCACTAGCGATGCTTGTGTTGGTCAATCAGATCCTAACGGGTATCTGGCTAACAATGAACTACGTACCATCTGGTGATGGTGCATTTGCCTCTATCGAATACATCATGCGCGATGTGGAATACGGTTGGTTACTGCGTTACATGCACTCGACCGGCGCATCGGCATTCTTCGTTGTTGTTTACCTGCACATGTTCCGTGGTCTGATCTACGGTTCCTACCAGAAGCCTCGTGAGCTGCTATGGATCTTCGGTATGCTAATCTTCCTTGTGTTGATGGCTGAAGCATTCATGGGTTACTTACTACCATGGGGTCAGATGTCTTACTGGGGTGCACAGGTAATCATCTCTCTATTTGGTGCTATTCCTGTAATCGGTGATGATCTAACGCTATGGATTCGTGGTGACTACGTTATCTCTGGTGCTACGCTAAACCGTTTCTTCGCTCTACACGTTATTGCTCTACCTATCGTACTATTGCTATTGATCGTACTTCACGTATTGGCACTGCACGAAGTTGGTTCGAACAACCCAGACGGTATCGAAACCAAACTACCAAAGGGCAAGATGGGCGACGATTACCAGACGCAGTTTAAGTTCCACGACTACTACACTAAGAAGTATGACATCATAGACTCTATTCCTTTCCATCCGTATGGGACTGTGAAAGATATGGTAGGTGTAGCCGGCTTCCTATTCTTGTTCTGTTACGTGTTGTTCTTCAATCCAGAGATGGGCGGTTATTTCCTAGAGCCACCAAACTTTGAAGCAGCGAACCCACTGAAAACACCTGAACACATTGCTCCTGTATGGTACTTCACTCCGTTCTACGCGATTTTACGTGCGGTTCCGGATAAGCTACTCGGTGTTATCGCGATGGGTGCATCGATTGCGGTTCTATTTGTACTACCTTGGTTAGACCGTTGTCGTGTACGTTCTTACCGCTACCGCAGCAAGTTCCATTTATTCAACATCATCCAGTTCACGATCAGCTTTATCGCGTTGGGTATTCTTGGTGCGCTACCCGCAACACCAACATACACGCTATTAGCTCAGATCTTCAGCTTAGCTTACTTCATGTTCTTCGTACTGCTGTACTTCTACAGTAAGAACGAAGCGACTAAGCCACTACCAGAAAGGGTGACATTCAAATGAAAAAATGGATTGTAATTTTATTTGCAATGCTGCCTTCATTGGCGATGGCAGCGGGTGCGAACGTACCACTTGATAAAGCGAACAATGATCTGAGTGACCAGGCTTCACTGCAAAACGGCGCGAAACTGTTCATGAACTACTGTTTCGGTTGTCACTCAGCTCAGTACCAACGTTATGAACGTGTAGCACGTGATATCGGTATCCCGGTTGAGTTATTGAAAGATAACCTGATCTTTGATCCTGAAGCTAAGGTGGGTGACTTAATGGAGAATGCTATCCCAGATAAGTCAGCGGCGAAATGGTTTGGTGCTCCACCTCCAGATCTCACTTTAGTTGCACGTGTGCGCGGTACCGATTGGCTATATACATACTTGCGTAGTTTCTACGAGGACCCAAGTCGCCCATTTGGTGTTAACAACATCGTTTTCCCAAGTGTTGGTATGCCACATGTACTCGAAGAGCTGCAAGGTATTCCCAAGCCTATTTTTGAGACTCATATAGTTGATGGCCAGGAAGTGACAAAAGTGGTCGGTGTTGAGTCTGATGGCACGGGAGAACTTAACAGTGAAGAGTATGACCAAGCGGTTCGTGATTTGGTTAACTTCTTAGAGTACTCAGGTGACCCTGTTAAGCTTGAGCGTCATGCACTAGGTTGGTGGGTAATGGCATTCCTAGTGATCTTCACTATTGTCGTTGTGCTACTTAAGAAAGAGTATTGGCGCGATGTGCACTAATTGTGCTATCATACCGTGCTAATTCCTAATTTTTAAACTTTACAATGGAGGCTTAGCCTCCATTGTTTTTATTTGTAAGTGTGCTGGAGGGCTCCATGGCTGTAGCTGCCAATAAACGTTCTGTGATGACTCTATTTTCAAGTGCATCTGATATGTATAGCCATCAGGTTCGTATTGTTCTAGCAGAGAAAGGTGTAAGTGTTGAAGTAGAGCTTGTTGATGAAGCGAATCTACCTGCGGAGCTTATCGAATTAAACCCGTACAAGACAGTACCAACGTTAGTTGATCGTGAACTAGCGCTTTACGATTCAAAAATTATCATGGAATACCTAGATGAGCGTTTCCCTCATCCACCATTGATGCCTGTTTACCCAGTTGCGCGTGGCAATAGCCGTCTGATGATTTTCCGTATCGAGAAGAACTGGTACACGCTTGCTGAAAAGATCGTAAAAGGTAACGCTGAAGAAGCAGAAGCAGCGCGTAACAAACTGCGTAATGACCTGCTAACTCTAGGTCCTGTATTCGCTGAATACGAGTACTTTATGAGCGAAGAGTTCAGCTTAATCGACTGCTACCTAGCACCGTTACTATGGCGTTTACCTCAACTTGGTATTGAGCTTGTAGGCCCTGGTTCTAAAGAGCTTAAAGTGTACATGAACCGCGTATTTGAACGTGATTCATTCCTAGCTTCTCTCACTGAAGCTGAACGTGAAATGCGTCTAACTCGTTAATTGGCGAGAAGATGGATATAGCAAACATGACACCACGCCGACCATACATGCTACGTGCATTTTATGAGTGGCTGGTGGACAACGACTTAACGCCACATCTGGTTGTCTCAGCCGAACTGCCGGGAGTGCGTGTGCCTCTCGAGTTTGTTCAAGATGGCCAAATTATCCTTAATGTTGCTCCTCGAGCCGTGGGTAATTTAGAGCTAGGTAACGAGGCGATTACCTTTAATGCTCGCTTTAGCGGGCGTCCTCACTCCGTTATTGTGCCTCTTTATGCGGTTCAGGCTATCTATGCCCGTGAAAACGGTGCTGGAACTATGTTTGAACCTGAAGATGCCTACATGGGGGAAGAGGAAGGTTTCGAGGAAGAGATTACAGAAGAGTCACCTCAAAGCCTCTCTGTTGCGGAAGAGCCAGAACTGGAGCTGGAATCCGTTGAGTCTGAATTGGCAGAGGGCGAAGCGCCTAGACCAAAAGGCAGACCGAGTCTTCGAGTGGTTAAGTAATAAAAAAGCAGCGCCTAGCGCTGCTTTTTACATCTATTCCGACAGGGTCAACTCCCTTGATAGAAAGCACGAATGACTTGTTTTACACCTGAGGTGTTACGAGCAATATCTATTGCTATTGTTGCATGTTCTTGCGATACATAACCAAGCAAGAATACCTCTTTGTCTTCAGTGATTACCTTAATTTTGGTGCCGCTAAGTTCCGAGTTAGCGATTAGCGCTGATTTTACCTTAGTGGTTATCCAGCTATCATGGCTAATTTGCCCCACAGAGAGTGGTGACTTCACGCGCAGTTGGTTGTGTACCTCTTTAACGCCTTTAATGTCACGAGATCGACTCTCTATATCGCGTTTTAGTTGTTCAGTATTCGCTTGCCCCATTAAAACAACGGTGCCGTTGTATGAGCTTGCTGTGATACGAGCGTTACCACGGAAAGGATCTTTATTACCTATACCGGTAATCTCAAACTCGATATTGTTGTCATTCCATATTTCTTGAGTGGTACGAGGGTCAATAACGATACTTGCGGTTGTTGCCGCGCCTGCGACAAACAGGCCAGCACAGCCGGAAAGGCTAAGTGCGAAAAGAAAAACGACTAAGTTTTTTACCATCTTCATAATTTACTCTTCATGAGCTGGGAACAGTACCTGATCAATAAGATCACACAAGCAGTGTAGCGTGACCATATGAACTTCATGGATACGAGCGGTTCGGTGAGAAGGGATGCGAATCTCGACATCATTTTCACCAAGTAGACCGGCCATTTCACCACCATCTTTACCAGTAAAAGCGATGATAGTCATATCACGAGTTACTGCAGCCTCCATCGCTTTGATGATGTTTTTGCTGTTACCGCTGGTTGAAATCGCGAGTAGAATATCACCCGGTTGGCCAAAGGCCCTTACCTGCTTAGAGAAAATCTCTTCATAGTGGTAGTCGTTGGCAACGGCAGTCAGTGTGGTGTTGTCTGCGGTTAATGCCATTGCAGGTAGGCTTGGTCTCTCTGTTTCAAAACGGTTGAGAAGACAAGATACGAATTGCTGGGCATTTGAAGAAGACCCGCCATTGCCACAGCAAAGAATTTTATTGCCATTGAGCAAGCTTGCAACCATAGCTTGAGCTGCGTGGGTAATTGCATCAGGCAGTGCCTCTGCTGCGGCGATTTGAATTTGAATACTTTCAGTAAAGCTATCTTTAATGCTGTCTAGCATCGATTATCCTTGAGTAATTGCGTTTTTTATCCACTCGATCTGTTTACCATGTTGGTGTATTGCCACCAAGTCGAAACGGAAATCGGTCGAATGAATCGATAGACCATTTTTCGCTAGCCATAGCGTTGCGGCTTTGACGAGCTTTCTAACTTTGCTCGCAGTGACTGTTTCTGCAGCATGCCCATAGGCTTGGCTCTGTCGATAGCGAACTTCGACGAAAACAATCGTCTCGCCGTGTTTCATGATCAGGTCAAGCTCACCGCCTTTTATTAGGAAGTTTCTCTCAATTGGCGATAAGCCGCAACCTATAAGATATTTTTCGGCCGCGGCTTCGTAGTGTTGCCCTTGCTCACGCTTATTGAGTGGCACTGTGCTCCGCCCAACTGATCTCACGTTGCACGATACAATTTTCATTAATGCTGAGTAGGCCAGTGTTACCTTCAAGGTTGTAGTCGTGGACGACTTTCATTTGCGGTAGATGCTCCATCAGGCGGTAGGCATCCATCCCAAGTGCTTGAAGACGTATCTCGGCATTGGAATCTTTAGGCCATAGTTTGTCCATCTGTGCTTTCAGGGCAGCATCAGGTTGGATTAGTAGAGGAATATCACTGAACATCACACCAGTTAAGTCTTCGTATTGATGGCGGCCACTGTTACTGCGAGAGTTAGAGTATAGCTTTGGTGGCGTTGTATCTGGGTTGATCGCCACTTCGATAAATGGCTTGATTAAGGTCAGTTCTGAACCGTTAGCGACAATGTACACCGCATCAATATCACGGCGACTTCGTGGCTGACTCTCTAGTGGAATATCGAGTAGAGATTCCATCTGCGCTATGTGCTGTTGGCTACTTTGCAGGCCAAACACTTTGTTGATATCACGTTGTAGCTGGCGCTTATCACCAAATAGGTTAACTGCTACCTTAGTATCATTGTGCTGTTTCCACTCTTGCTCAAACGCTTCGACTACACGAGTGCCAAGGCGACCTTGCGGCGCGAGAATGAGAGGGTATTGGTAACCTTGCTGCGCTAAATGTTTCGCTGCTTGCGCAACTTCTTGCTCGGGTGATAGTGCTAAGTAACAAGTGTTGTTGCCTGGCTGAATTTCATCAGGAATGTTTAGCGCTAGGGTTGGTAGAGGCGTCGTAAAGCTAGCTTGCGCTTGCTGTAGTTTCTCGATATTGCTTTTCAGCAATGGACCAACAACAGAGTCGATCTGCTTCTCTACTAGAGTGATTTCTAGTTCTTCAATCGAGGTTGCGTTGGTATCAATAACAGTAAGTGTTGCATTCTCGTCTCGCTCAGTGTCATTCATCATTTCAAGAATAAAACCATCACGAATCAGCTGTGCTTGCTTGGCGAATTTGCCTGTAAGTGGCAGTAGCAGAGCAGTATTGACTGGCTTAGTGATTTCGAGCGCTAGAATGTCAGTAATGGCCTGAGGTGTATACTGCGTTGCTGGGTGGCTAGGGTGATTAGCAAGCCACTCTTCTAACTGAGCTTTAAGCTGAGGTAGGTCACTTGCATAGTTTTTACTCGTAGCTGCTAGCTCGAGCCAACCTGTAATTTCTGTATCGTTCTCTTGAACCTTGAACCCTTCGATTTGTGAAAGTAAGTATTTACCTAGATTGCTCCAAATGGTTTGGGCAATGGCGCTTTGCTCAGTTTCTGGCTGGTACTGACGACTTAAAGAAAGTTCTCGAGTTGCATTAAATATGTCGCCTTTCTTCGTGAATAGAGAACCACGCATCTGATGATAGTTCAGCCACTGATCTTCTCCCAACTGCCAGTTTGGGCGGAAGTTAAGAACTTGCAGAGCCTCATCATTTTTGCCTTGTGAAACCAATAACTCTGCGCGCGCTAGTTGCCACTCTGCTTGTTGCATTTCGTTAAGCGACTGGCGTGACAAACGCTTGATGAGCAGTTCTGCTTGTGCGGTGTCACCGGCATCGATAGAGGCTTTCAGTGCCATAATAAGCCAATCGCTCTGCAAACTACCTTGGCTACTATCAGCGCGCATTAAGTAAGTTTGTAGAGGTTGGTTAGGGTCGAGCGTAATATCGACACTTTGTGGCGCCTTAGGAGTAGAAGAACACGCTGCCAAAGTGACAGCTAGTGCTACAGGAGTCATTAAGCGTGTTACACTTAGACGCTTGTGGTGTTTTATGGCCATGAGTTCTTTATTAATTCCGTATAAGATTGTGTCTATATTAATCGTTGAAGTGATGGTAAACAAATGACAGATAACAAAACCTTACCAATCGAGGTTCCCACTCTTTATATCGTGCCTACCCCTATTGGTAATTTAGGTGATATTACTCAACGAGCCATCGAAGTGTTATCGAGTGTTGACCTCGTTGCAGCTGAAGACACCCGTCATACTGGTAAATTATTGTCGCACTTCAGTATTCATACTAAAACTTTTGCCCTCCATGATCATAATGAACAGCAAAAAGCGCAAGTCTTAGTCGATAAATTGTTAGCTGGGCACTCTATCGCACTGGTTTCTGATGCCGGAACGCCATTAATTAGCGATCCAGGCTACCATCTTGTGACGCAATGTCGTCAGGCGGGAGTCAAAGTTGTCCCGCTACCAGGTGCATGTGCGGTTATCACGGCGCTGAGTGCTTCTGGTCTTCCATCTGATCGTTTTAGCTTTGAAGGTTTCCTACCTGCTAAGAGTAAAGGGCGCAAAGATAAGTTCCTTGAAATTGCTAAGGTAGAGCGTACTTGCGTGTTCTACGAATCTCCACACCGAATTTTAGACTCACTCGACGATATGTTGGAAATTTTGGGTCCAGAGCGAGAAGTTGTGTTAGCCCGCGAGTTGACCAAAACGTTCGAAACAATCCAAGGTATGCCTTTAGGTGAGTTGGTTGAGTGGGTTAAGTCGGATCCAAATCAGCAGCGCGGTGAAATGGCGTTATTGATCCACGGCTACCGCTCTACTGAAGAGGAGTCGATCCCTGAAGAGGTAAAACGCACGCTGAGCATTCTAGTTAAAGAGCTACCACTGAAAAAAGCAGCGGCTATGGCGGCGGAAATCTACAACTTAAAGAAGAATGCCCTATATAAGTGGGGGTTGGAGAATCTTTAAGTTTCGAGTTTCTAATCACTCGTAGCTCGTAGCTCGTAGCTCGTAGCTATCTACTCGTCTACTTTTTGATCACTTAGCGTGCTCATTTCATCATATCTGTGATCTCGCTAGACACTTCACTCTTAACTCTATACAATCCGCCCTCGGAGTCGACTGGGTAGTCGCTGCTTTGTTGATGTCCTTCGGGAGACTGACGTTGAGGTCCTTTTAGGAGACTGACGTTGACGTCCTTCGGGAGACTGACAAAGGGGAGGAAAGTCCGGGCTTCATAGAGCAAGGTGCCAGGTAACGCCTGGGGGGCGCAAGCCCACGACAAGTGCAGCAGAGAGAAGACCGCCGATGGCCCTAGGGCACAGGTAAGGGTGAAAGGGTGCGGTAAGAGCGCACCGGACGACTAGTAATAGTTCGTAGCAGGGTAAACTCCACCTGAAGCAAGACCAAATAGGCCTCCACATTGCGTTGCTCGCGTAAGGAGGCGGGTAGGTTGCTCGAGCCAGTGAGTGATTGCTGGCCTAGACGAATGGCTACCGCCGCGAAAGCGGAACAGAACCCGGCTTATGTGTCGGCTCCACCTATTCGAGACCCATTGTAACTTTATTGTTATGATGGGTTTTTTGCTTTTATTTGACCAATTTGGTTTTCGAAAGATTAAACTTAGCGCAAAATCACGTGTTCGTAATCGCTAGTAGTGGCGATACGCCATTAAATCAGTACACTGGTGAATTCGAACTCGTCAATGCGTCAGCCACATGAGATAACTATGACCGAAGCATTTAAACACATATCTGTACTCCTTCATGAATCGATCGATGGTTTAGCGATTAAACCAGACGGTATATACATTGATGGTACGTTCGGTCGTGGTGGTCACAGCCGCACGATTCTCTCTAAGCTCGGTGAAAATGGTCGTCTGTATAGTATTGACCGTGATCCTCAGGCAATTGCTGAAGCGGGCAAAATTGATGATCCTCGTTTTACCATTATTCACGGCCCTTTTTCAGGCATGGCTGAATATGCGGCTGACTACGATCTGGTTGGTAAAGTCGATGGTGTGTTGCTTGATCTTGGTGTCTCTTCACCACAATTGGATGATGCAGAGCGCGGTTTCAGCTTTATGAAAGATGGCCCACTCGATATGCGTATGGACCCAACTTCGGGCATTCCAGTTTCGCAGTGGCTACTTGAAGCAGATCTTGATGATATTACTTGGGTAATTCGTGAGTTTGGTGAAGATAAACATGCGCGTCGTATTGCTAAAGCGATTGTTGCCTATCGTGAGAATGAAGAGAACGAACCCCTAACTCGAACTGGTCAGTTGGCTAAAGTGATTTCTGAAGCTGCGCCAAAGAGCTTTAAAGAGAAAAAACACCCTGCAACACGTGCTTTCCAAGCATTCCGAATTTACATCAATAGCGAACTAGAAGAGATCGATACTGCATTAAAAGGTGCAGCGAGCATTTTGGCCCCTCAAGGCCGCCTGTCGGTGATCAGTTTTCACTCGCTAGAAGATCGCATGGTTAAGCGCTTTATCCGTAAAGAGAGCAAAGGTCCTGAGGTTCCTCACGGTATTCCTATGACCGAAGCGCAGATTAGTGCGCTAGGCAGTGCCAACTTAAAACCAGTTGGCAAAGCGATCAAACCTTCGAAACAAGAAGTCGAAGAGAACGCTCGTTCACGCAGTTCAGTGCTTCGTCTGGCAGAAAAACTATAGACCTATGAGTAAGGCAACTCCCAATCTTGCTAAATTGATTGCACTCGATCTACTGGGTGTCGGTCGAGTACCTCTTATTCTATTGGTACTGATATTTAGCAGCGCAATGGGAGTTGTATTTACCACCCACCATACCCGTCAAGCCATTACTGAAAAAGATCAAGCACTTGTCGAGCGAGAAAGGCTAGACGACGAGTGGCGTAACTTGCTGATCGAAGAAACCGCACTATCAGAGCACAGTCGAGTTCAAGCTGTGGCAAAAGCCGAGCTTGAAATGAAGCGTCCAGATTCAGACAAAGAAGTCATCATCAATCTTCCATGAGCAAAAAAGTTAAACCTGTAGAGTCTAAAACCGAGCAACAGCCAGTGACATTAATTCGCTGGCGCTTCTACTTGGTGCTGTTTTTTGTCTTTTGTGCATTTGCAGCGCTTGCAGGCCGCATTGCGTACATTCAAATTATCGAACCAGACAACCTTATAAAGCAGGGTGACCTACGCTCTATTCGAGCTAAAACCCTTCATTCGGCTCGAGGTATCATCTCTGATCGCAACGGCGAGCCTCTGGCGGTAAGTGTTCCCGTTGAAGCGGTTTGGGCCGATCCTGTCGCGATTTTTAAAGCGGGTGGCCTAGAAGATATCGACCGTTGGCACGCACTGGCAGATGTACTTGGCCTTAAGCGCCAGAAGCTTATCGATAAAATTAATCGTAATAAGAAGAAGCGCTTTATCTATCTTCAGCGTCAAGTTAGCCCGGCGATGGCGCACTATGTTCGTGAGTTGAAGCTCTCCGGTGTTGGTCTAAAAGCGGAATCTCGACGTTACTATCCAGCAGGTGAAGTTAGTGCTCACTTAGTTGGTGTGACAGGTATCGATGGACATGGTCTAGAGGGTGTTGAGCGTAGCTACGATAAGTGGCTTACTGGTGAAGCTGGCAAACGTATTATCCGTAAAGATCGCTATGGTCGTGTGGTTGAAAATATCTCACTGGAAGAGCGAGAAGAGGGTAAACCGCTCGAGTTGACTATCGATCAGCGCGTTCAGGCGATCGCCTACCGGGCAATCAAGCAAGCCGTTGCAGACTATCGAGCGACTTCTGGCTCGGCTGTGATTCTGGATGTAAAAACTGGAGCGGTACTGGCGATGGTCAATGCGCCTTCGTACAACCCTAATAACCGCGCTGATCTTCAATCTGCAAAGATGCGTAACCGCGTCATCACCGATGCGTTTGAGCCGGGTTCTACAGTAAAACCATTTGTTGTTTTGGCGGCGTTAGAAAATGGCGTGGCGGATGACAACACCATTATCGATACCGGCAATGGCATCATGCAGATCGGTGGTAGCCGTGTACGTGATACGTCGAAAGTGGGTAAAGCTGACTTAACCACCATCTTGAAAAAATCGAGTAACATTGGTGTCGCGACGCTGGCGCTCGATATGCCTTTAGAAGCCTTATTGGGTATGTATAGCTCAGTGGGTTTTGGTGAAGTGTCAGGTTTGAACCTAGTCGGTGAAACACAAGGTATTTTCCCTAACCGACGCCGCTGGTCTCAGTTTGAAATCGCTACTCTTTCATTTGGTTATGGCTTGACTATTACGCCACTGCAACTTGCCCATGCCTATGCGACTTTAGGTAACTTAGGTGAGTACCAACCGATCCATATCATCGAGAACAACCAACAAGATTTTGCTAAGCAGGTCATCGACCACGACAATGCACAAAAAGTCCTGAACATGTTGGAAACCGTTACTCAGCCTGGTGGTACAGCGACCAAAGCGGCAGTACCAGGTTACCGTGTCGCGGCAAAAACCGGTACGTCACGTAAAGCGATTGCTGGTGGTTATGGTGATGAATATTTTGCTTATACAGCAGGGGTAGCGCCGGCGAGTGACCCAAGAGTTGCACTAGTGGTTGTGGTTAATGAACCTCAGGGTGATAACTACTACGGTGGTTCAGTGGCGGGTCCGGTATTTTCCGAAATTATGAAGGGGACGCTGCAGATTCTCAATGTGGCGCCCGACGAAAACAGATTTAAACAAGATTAAGTGAGTTTACAAATGTCGAAGGAACTGACCTTAGCGGTTTTGCTCTCTCCATGGTTAGATATCTCAGGCCGTGTAGAAGCGAATTTAGTTGTTCAGAACCTAGAACTTGATAGTCGAAAGGTTACCACGGGCACAACATTTGTGGCAGTCAAAGGTCATGCTGTTGATGGCCGACGTTTCATTGCCTCTGCGGTAGAGCAGGGAGCGAGCGCAGTCATTGCTGAGGCTTGTGACGATCATCCGCATGGAAAGATTGAGCTGCTTGGTGCTGTCCCTGTCATCTACCTTGACGGATTAGGCCTTCATCTATCACAGCTTACTCTGCGTCTATATCCATTAGTGGACAACAAGCTGATAGCGGTAACCGGTACCAATGGTAAAACCACGATAACCCAGTTGATCGCTCAGTGGTTAGAACTTGTCGAGCGCAAAGCAGCGGTAATGGGCACAACGGGCAACGGCTTTTTAGATGATCTTCAGGTGGCAAAGAACACGACTGGCAGCGCAATTGAGATCGCGCAAACTCTTCACGCATTAGAGAGCCAAGGCGCAGACTATACTGCGCTAGAAGTCTCGTCTCACGGCTTAGTTCAAGGGCGAGTGAAAGAGCTCCAGTTTGAGGTTGGTGCTTTTACCAATTTGAGCCGCGACCATCTAGATTACCACGGCACGATGGAAGAGTACGCTGAAGCTAAGTTCTCTCTTTTTGACCAACACAACTGTAAAAAAGCGGTGATCAACATTGATGATCCTGTTGGTGCGACTTGGTTTGAGCGTTTAGATAATGCAATTGCCGTGACTCTTAAACCTAGCGAGCATCCACAAGCAGTGTGGGCAAAGCAGGTTAACTATTCTGAATCAGGTATCGAGCTGAGCTTTGAAGGTGCATTTGGCTGTGGAAGTCTGTCAGTGCCTTTAATCGGTGAGTTTAATGCTAACAATGTCCTGCTTGCGATGACTACCTTGTTGAGTGTTGGGATCGATAAGCAGCAACTGATCGATACCGCATCCTCGTTAAAGCCTGTTATTGGTCGTATGGAGCTGTTTGCTAGCCAAGACAAAGCTAAGATTGTTGTCGATTATGCCCATACGCCAGATGCACTGGAAAAAGCACTCCAAGCGCTTCGGGTTCACTGCACAGGCAAACTGTGGGCAATCTTTGGCTGCGGTGGCGATCGCGACAAAGGTAAGCGTCCGATGATGGCATCGATCGGTGAGCGCTTGGCTGACTACGCGATTCTCACTGATGACAATCCGCGCAGTGAGTCTCCTCAAGCTATTGTGCAAGATATGCTCGCAGGGATGGAAAGTCCGCAAACTGCAATTGTTGAACACAATCGTTTTGATGCGCTCAAGTATGCACTAGATAACAGTCAGCCTGACGACATTATTCTACTCGCGGGTAAAGGCCACGAAGATTACCAAGTGATGGCGGGTGAGACGATTCACTACTCTGATCGCGAATCAGCGAAGCGACTGTTGGAGAAAAACGCATGATCTCTTTGATGTTAAGCCAGATTGCTGAAGCTTTAGATGCCGAACTGATTGGTAACGATATGGCGATCAGCTCAGTTTCAACCGATACCCGTGCCATTGAGCCACAAGCGCTGTTTGTGGCTCTGGTTGGTGAGCGTTTTGACGCCCATAATTTCGTTGCTCAAGCGGTAGAGTCCGGTGCAGGTGCACTACTCGTTAGCCGGGTTGTGGAGGCAGATGTGCCTCAACTGCTAGTTAAAGATACCAAGCTTGCACTAGGCCATTTAGGCTCGTTAGTGCATCAAACCTGCTTAACGCCTACTGTTGCGATCACAGGCAGTTGCGGCAAAACCACAGTTAAAGAGATGGTTGCTAGCATTATGGAGCAGAAGGGGCGCGTACTCTTCACTGCTGGCAATTTTAATAATGATATCGGTGTGCCACTAACGCTGCTGCGTTCCACTCCTGAAGATGATTTCGCTGTGATTGAAATGGGCGCCAATCACATAGGGGAGATTGCTTACACCACACAACTTGTCCAGCCTGATGTTGCTCTAGTCAATAACGTTGCAGCAGCGCACCTTGAGGGCTTTGGCTCTATGGACGGGGTTAAGCAAGCCAAAGGTGAAATCTACCAAGGCTTAAAACCAGGTGCAGTAGCCGTTGTAAATCTAGACAGTAATGGTGGCGACTACTGGCAAGAGGTGTTAGCTGATAAAACGGTAAAAACTTTCTCGGTGAATGACTCGTCAGCAGATTTTTATGCCGATAATGTTTCCCTCAATGAGATTGGTGAAGCGCAATTCTCGCTAGTGACACCGTTCGGCTCAGTTGATGTCAAACTAGGTATCATAGGTCAACATAACGTTGCCAATGCGCTTTCAGCAACGGCACTTGCTCTGGAACTTGGTGCTTCGCTTGAGATGGTTAAAACGGGCTTGGCTCAACTTGGTAAAGTAAAGGGTCGAGTTGAACTGATTGAACTGAATGAAAGCATCAAACTAATTGACGACAGCTACAATGCTAGTGTTCCAGCGATGAAAGCGGCTGCTGACCTGTTAGCGGGTTTTTCGGGAGTTCGCTGGCTAATTTTGGGCAATATGGCTGAGTTAGGTGATGAAAGTCTTGCACTTCACCGTCAAGTCGGGGAACATGCTGCCCCATTCAAATTTGAACACGTGCTTACTTATGGGGCTGATGCGAAAGCGATCAGTGACGAGTGCGGTGGTATTCACTTTGAAGATCACCAAAGCATGATTGATTATATAAAACAGCAGATTGAACAGCATCAACAACCGCAAACATTGTTAGTCAAAGGGGCAAACAGTGCGGGAATGAGTAAGATCGCTGCTGCTGTCAAGGAGATGTACACATGATTATTTGGCTCGCAGAGCTGCTACAGCCATATTTTTCATTCTTCCGATTATTCGAATACCTATCGTTTCGTGCAATTGTCAGTGTGTTGACCGCACTAGGCATTTCACTGTGGATGGGACCGATTATGATCCGCCGTTTGCAACTGTTGCAAATTGGTCAGGTGGTACGTAACGAAGGGCCTGAATCTCACTTTAGTAAACGTGGTACGCCAACGATGGGCGGTATCATGATTTTGACTGCGATAGTGACGACTGTGCTGCTTTGGACCGACCTCTCTAACCCATATGTTTGGGCGGTGCTTGCTGTGCTGCTTGGCTACGGTACGATTGGTTTTGTTGATGATTACCGCAAAGTGGTACGCAAAAATACCGATGGCTTGATCGCGCGTTGGAAGTACTTTTGGCAATCGGCGGTTGCCTTGGTGGTTGCGTTTGCACTTTATGTTCACGGCAAAGATACTGCAGCGACTCAACTCGTCGTGCCATTTTTTAAAGAGGTGATGCCTCAGCTAGGTTTGCTGTACATCGTCCTTACCTATTTTGTGATTGTCGGAACCAGTAACGCCGTTAACTTAACTGACGGCCTTGATGGTCTAGCCATTATGCCGACCGTGCTTGTTTCAGCTGGTTTTGCAGCTATTGCTTGGGCGACCGGTAACGTTAACTTTGCTAACTATCTTCATATTCCATACATCCCTGAGGCTTCTGAGCTGGTGGTAGTGTGTACGGCGATCGTTGGAGCTGGCCTTGGATTTTTATGGTTCAACACATATCCAGCGCAAGTCTTTATGGGCGATGTTGGTTCACTCGCTTTAGGTGGTGCGTTAGGCACAATTGCGGTGTTGGTTCGCCAAGAGTTTGTTCTGGTGATCATGGGCGGCGTGTTCGTGATGGAAACCCTATCGGTGATTCTTCAGGTTGGTTCATACAAACTTCGTGGTCAACGCATTTTCCGCATGGCTCCGATACATCACCACTATGAGTTAAAAGGTTGGCCTGAACCACGAGTGATTGTGCGTTTCTGGATCATCTCTATTGTTCTAGTTCTGATTGGTCTAGCGACTCTTAAAGTTCGATAAGGAAATCATAAGTAATGACCATTGACCGCTGGCAAGGTATTGAGAAAGTGGTGGTTGTAGGGCTCGGGATTACCGGGCTCTCTGTCGTTAAGCACTTACAAAACTTACCCAAAAACCTTGATATTCGCGTGATAGATACGCGCGAAAACCCTCCGGGTAGTGACGCGTTACCTCAAGCTGTGGCACTGCACTGCGGAGGCTGGAATCAAGCTTGGTTGATGGAAGCGGATCTGGTGGTCACTAATCCGGGGATTGCACTTGCGCTGCCTGAGATTCAGCAGGTCATTGAGGCTAATATTCCGGTGGTGGGTGATATTGAGCTGTTTGCTTGGTCTGTTGATAAACCTGTGATTGCAATTACCGGCTCTAACGGTAAGAGCACAGTGACAGACTGGACTGGGCAAGTAGCGAAAGCAGCAGGTTTGAAAGTCGGTGTTGGTGGCAATATCGGTGTGCCAGCGCTTGATTTGCTTGAAGAGCAAGCTGATCTCTACGTATTGGAACTCTCTAGTTTCCAGCTCGAAACAACTTCATCTTTAGCACCTACAGCAGCGGCATTCCTTAATCTTTCAGAAGATCATATGGATCGCTATGAAGGGATGGAAGACTACCGCCAAGCTAAGCTGCGCATATTCAAAAACGCCAATGCTTGTGTTGTGAATGCTGATGACCCGGTGACCTACCCAGAGCAGGAGGCGAGTCTTATTGAGTTTAGCCTTACTAAACCAGCGCGATTTTCACTGCTTGAGCAAAACTCAACTGAGTATCTAGCGATTGACGGAAAGCCGCTCTGTGCAAGCCAAGAGCTCTCTCTTGTCGGTCGACATAATGTGGCTAACGCTTTGGTGGTGTTAGCGCTGCTTGATCAAGCTGGAGTCGATATCGCCAAGGGCCTACCTGCACTTAAGTCCTACCAAGGTTTAACACATCGATGCCAAGTCGTTGCCGAAAATCACGGTGTTAAGTGGGTCAATGACTCTAAAGCGACCAATGTGGCTAGCACCATCGCGGCACTTTCGGGTTTAACCCTTGAAGGTAAGCTTTATCTTTTAGTCGGTGGCGATGGTAAAGGGGCAGATTTTTCTGAACTTGCACCTATTTTACAGTCGCTTAACGTACAGTTGTGCTGTTTCGGTGAAGATGGCGAACAGTTTATGTCGCTACACTCTAGTGCGAAACGTTTTGATACCATGCACGAAATCGTTCAATGGGTTGCCCCTCAAGTCTCATCCGGTGATATGGTGCTACTGTCTCCAGCGTGCGCGAGTTTTGATCAGTTCAAAAACTTTATGGCTCGCGGTGACGCATTTACTGAGTTGGCAAAGGCTTACGCTTAATAACACCGAGAAATATGCAGATTCGACACATTTTTGGCAGTATAAAACGTTGGGTGACGACAGCGTCTCCTGAAGCTTTGTTTGACCGTCAATTGGTATGGATTTCACTTGGCCTAATGCTTACGGGCTTGGTGATGGTGACATCTGCCTCATTTCCAATTAGCTCACGCTTAACTGATCAACCGTTCCATTTCATGTTCCGCCATGCGATTTTCCTCGTCCTGGCTCTTTCAACTTCCGCCGTCATATTGCAGATACCGACGAAACGTTGGGCTCAGTACAGTACTTGGCTGCTGTTCTTGTCGATATTCCTCCTGTTTGTGGTACTGGTTGCCGGTAAATCTGTAAACGGTGCTTCACGTTGGATTCCGCTCGGGCTATTTAACTTACAACCCGCGGAAGTGGCTAAGTTGTCACTGTTTATCTTCATGTCGGGTTATCTGGTGCGGAAAAACGAAGAGGTGAGATCGAGCTTCTTCGGTGGCTTCATAAAACCCATTATTGTTTTTGGCACCTTAGCGAGTTTGCTATTGCTACAACCTGACTTAGGTACGGTTGTGGTTATGCTCGTGACTCTATTCGGCATGCTGTTTATTGCCGGGGCGAAGCTGACTCAATTCTTAGCACTTATGGTGGTCGGGCTACTCTCGGTTGCAACGCTAATCTACATTGAGCCATATCGTATGAGGCGTGTGACCTCATTTTTAGACCCGTGGGAAGACCCGTTTGGTAGCGGTTATCAGCTCACTCAGTCGTTAATGGCATTTGGTCGCGGTGAGTGGTTTGGACAAGGTCTAGGTAACTCAATCCAGAAGCTAGAATATTTACCGGAAGCGCATACTGACTTTGTTTTTGCCGTTTTGGCTGAAGAGCTTGGTTACGTTGGTGTGATACTGGTGCTGATGCTGATATTTAGCCTGGTATTAAAGGCGGTCTATATTGGACGTAGAGCGTTCGATGCCAACCAACTGTTTGGCGGCTACCTTGCATTTGGTATCGGTATTTGGTTTGCATTCCAAACGTTAGTCAATGTCGGTGCAGCAGCGGGTATGGTGCCGACCAAGGGCTTAACACTGCCTTTGATCAGTTACGGTGGTTCAAGTTTGATCATTATGTCGGTTGCGGTATCGATACTGCTACGCATTGATCATGAGTGCCGTTTAGTCAGTGCAGAAACACAACAAAATATAGAAAACGATGAAAAAGAATAAACGATTAATGGTGATGGCTGGTGGTACTGGCGGTCACGTATTTCCTGGTCTAGCCGTCGCCAAGCAGCTTCAATCTCAAGGTTGGGAGATTCGCTGGTTAGGTACAGCTGATCGTATGGAAGCTGACCTTGTTCCCAAACACGGCATCGAGATAGATTTTATCAAGGTAAAAGGTCTACGCGGTCAAGGAATTGCACGCCTGATTAAAGCACCCTTTCAGATCGTTAATGCGATCCTTCAAGCCAAAGCACACATGAAGCAGTGGCAGCCTGACGCAGTACTGGGTATGGGTGGTTATGTGAGTGGTCCGGGTGGTATCGCAGCTTGGCTACTTGGTATTCCTGTTGTGCTGCACGAGCAAAATGCGGTCGCAGGTCTAACTAATCAGTGGCTGTCTAAAATAGCTAAAAAAGTATTTCAAGCGTTTCCGGGCGCTTTTCCCAACGCTGAAGTGGTTGGAAACCCAGTTCGTGAAGACGTGGTTGCGATTCAACAACCAGAGGCACGTTTGGCGAATCGCGACGGTAAGATCCGTATTTTGGTTATGGGTGGCAGCCAAGGTGCACAGATTCTCAATCGAACCTTGCCCGAAGCAATGGCTAAGCTAGGTGAGCAATTTGATATTCTCCATCAAGCGGGTAAAAACAATCGAGATGAAGTGGCGCAGGCGTACCAAGCCAACCAGGTGCAGAATGCACAAGTCACTGAGTTCATTGATGATGTGGCGGAAGCGTATAACTGGGCAGATTTGCTAGTTTGCCGCTCAGGAGCATTAACAGTTTCAGAAGTTTCAGCGGCAGGAGTGGGGGCGATTTTCATCCCATTTATGCACAAAGATCGACAGCAAGCGCTAAATGCTGATCATCTGGTAGAATGCGGTGCAGCAAAAATGATAGAACAGCCCGAGCTAACGGTAGATAAGTTAGTGTCTGAGATCCAGACTCTAGACCGTAGTAAGCTATTAATAATGGCAAGCAGAGCTCGCGAGGCGGCGAAGTTAGATGCAGACACAGTGGTAGCGGAAGCAATTGTCGCACTAACGAAATAACGAGAAGATTCATGACAATTCAACATACTCAAGATTTAGCCCAAATTCGCGCAATGGTGCCAGAGATGCGCCGCGTGAAATGTATTCACTTCATTGGTATTGGCGGTGCTGGCATGAGCGGTATCGCTGAGGTACTGCTTAATGAAGGCTATCAAATTTCTGGTTCTGATATTGCTGAAAACCCAGTAACAGAGCGTTTGACGCAAAAAGGCGCGACGGTATATATCGGTCATGTAGAAGAGAATGTCGCTAAGGCGAGCGTAGTCGTTGTTTCAACGGCAATCAACGAAGAAAACCCTGAGATTATCGCAGCAAGAGCGGCGCGAATTCCCGTTGTTCGCCGCGCCGAGATGTTGGCCGAGTTAATGCGCTTCCGCCACGGTATCGCTGTAGCAGGTACGCACGGTAAAACCACAACCACAGCGCTAGTCACTCAGATCTACTCAGAAGCAGGTCTAGATCCAACATTCGTTAATGGTGGTCTGGTTAAGAGTGCAGGTACCAATGCTCGCTTAGGTTCAAGCCGAATCCTTATTGCTGAGGCTGATGAAAGTGACGCTTCGTTCCTACATTTACAGCCAATGGTTAGTATCGTGACCAATATCGAAGCTGACCACATGGATACTTACGGTGGTGATTTCGAGACCTTAAAGCAAACTTTCATCGATTTCTTACATAATCTGCCATTTTATGGCCAAGCTATTGTTTGCATTGATGATCCTGTCGTAAGAGAATTAATCCCTAGCATCAGTCGTCAAGTGATCACTTATGGTTTTGCTGAAGATGCTGATGTGCGTATCGACAACTATCGACAAGAAGGCCAGCAAGGTAAGTTTACGGTTATCCGCCAAGGTAAAGCGGATCTCGATATCACCCTGAACATCCCTGGCCGTCATAACGCGCTAAACGCTTCAGCGGCAATTGCTGTCGCAACAGAAGATGATATCTCCGACGAAGCAATCATGAATGCTATGGCGGGAACACAAGGTACAGGTCGCCGCTTTGATCACCTCGGTGAATTTGACACTGGCAATGGTAGTGCAATGCTTGTCGATGATTATGGTCATCACCCAACAGAGGTTGATGTGACTATCCAAGCGGCACGTAATGGCTGGAAAGAGAAGCGACTAGTGATGATCTTCCAACCGCACCGGTACAGCCGTACTCGCGATCTGTATGATGATTTTGCCAATGTGCTCGAACAGGTAGATGTTTTAATCATGCTGGACGTTTACTCTGCGGGTGAAAAGCCGATTGCAGGCGCTGATGGGCGTGCGTTATGCCGCACCATTCGCAGTCGAGGTAAACTAGATCCGATTTTTGTTCCAGAAACCAAGGCGTTACCTTCAGTTCTCGCTAATGTTTTACAAGATGGTGACCTAGTATTAACTCAAGGTGCGGGTGATGTCGGTAAGGTGGCTAAACAGCTAGCCGCTTTTGAATTAAACATTGAACAGATGAGTCAGGCATAGTTTAAAACATAGATTTTTAGCTATTTATGTCACTTATTGCAGTTTAAGTTGTGATTTATCACTTTCAGTGTTTGATACTTTTTGGGACGCCAGTATAATCCGAAGGTTAAAGTAAGTGCTTTTGCCTCTATATACGAATTGAGATAGGGATAGATAAGCGAGCTAATGGCAAGGATTAGGGACTTTGATTAAAAGTGCTTTTAATGAAGGCCGCGGTTTAACTTCTGCACCACAACTAAGAGATCACGCCCTAGGTGGCAGTTTCTTACTGGTGGTCTTGTTGTTGATAGGCTCTCTCCTCTACTCGACGATTTCATGGATGTGGGATGACCAGCGTCTTCCCCTTTCAAAAATCGTGCTCCAGGGTGAATTACACTATGTGTCTGCTTTAGATGTTCAACGAGCGTTTTCTCGTCTTGAACACGTAGGTACATTTATGTCGCAAGATGTGGATGTATTGCAGAGCATGGCGGAATCGATCCCCTGGGTTTCTCACGCCTCTATTCGCAAACAGTGGCCAGACACCGTCAAAGTTTTTCTTACTGAGCATCATGCAGAAGCTATCTGGAATGGTATCTCTCTGCTCAATGATGATGGACAGGTTTTTGATGGTGACATAGGTCAGCTGGAAGAAGAACGGGTTAAGTTATATGGACCGCAAGGTACCAATGAAGAAGTGCTTCAGGTATGGCGCGATATTCGCCCTAAGTTTGAAGCCTTAAATCTAACGATTACTTCACTGGTTCTTAATGATCGCCGAGCTTGGCAGATCATTGTTGATAACGGTATCCGTTTAGAACTGGGTAAAGAGTCGTTAGAAGAGCGTATTGCTCGCTTTGTCTCGCTGTATAAAAAGCTAGGGCAAGATACTCAAAAAGTGAGCTACATAGACCTCAGGTATGATACGGGAGCATCAATTGGATGGTTCCCAGAACACGAGTTAGGACAAGAGACTACAGATGACTAAGACCGCTGATGACAACATTATTGTTGGTCTTGATATAGGCACTGCCACTGTGTCGGCTCTCGTAGGCGAAGTATTGCCTGATGGTCAAATTAATATTATTGGCGCAGGCAGTAGTCCGTCCCGCGGGATGGATAAAGGTGGTGTAAACGACCTTGAATCGGTGGTTAAGTCAGTCCAGCGAGCAGTTGACCAAGCTGAACTGATGGCAGAGTGCCAAATTAGCAATGTTTTTATTTCGCTCTCAGGGCGTCACATTGCGAGCCGTATTGAAAAAGGCATGGGAACTATCTCTGATGAAGAGGTTTCTCAAGAAGATATGGATCGTGCGATTCATACGGCAAAATCAATTAAAATTGGTGATGAACAGCGAATTCTTCATGTCATCCCTCAAGAATTTACAATTGATTACCAAGAAGGGATTAAAAATCCGCTAGGTTTATCTGGGGTGCGCATGGAAGTTAGCGTGCATCTCATCTCTTGTCATAGCGATATGGCAAGGAATATTATTAAAGCCGTAGAGCGATGCGGGCTGAAAGTAGAGCACCTTGTTTATTCTGGATTAGCTGCAAGTAATGCTGTTATCACAGAAGATGAACGTGAATTAGGTGTATGTGTGGTCGACATTGGTGCGGGCACAATGGATGTTTCTATATGGACAGGCGGAGCTTTGCGCCATACAGAAGTATTTTCATACGCTGGTAACGCAGTAACAAGTGATATTGCGTTTGCTTTCGGAACGCCGGTTAGCGATGCGGAAGAGATTAAAGTTAAATATGGCTGTGCTCTTAGTGAGCTGGTTAGTAAAGATGACACGGTTAACGTTCCTAGCGTCGGCGGGCGCCCATCACGAAGTTTACA
This sequence comes from Vibrio sp. M260118, assembly GCF_036533755.1. Taxonomy (NCBI): domain Bacteria; kingdom Pseudomonadati; phylum Pseudomonadota; class Gammaproteobacteria; order Vibrionales; family Vibrionaceae; genus Vibrio; species Vibrio sp. M260118. The sequence goes on from NZ_JATABG010000004.1 coordinate 22,813, forward strand.
GCGACAAACTCTGTCTGAAGTGATTGAGCCTCGTTATACTGAGCTAATGGGACTGGTTAACCAAACCATCGATACAGTTCAAGAGAAGCTGCGCGAAGAAGGGATCAAACATCACCTGGCAGCGGGTGTGGTGCTCACTGGTGGAGCGGCACAAACCGAAGGACTTATCGAGTGTGCGGAACGCGTTTTCCGCAACCAAGTCAGAGTCGGCAAGCCTCTAGAGGTAAGCGGCTTAACAGATTATGTAAAAGAGCCGTACCATTCTACGGCAGTTGGTCTACTCCATTATGCAAGGGATAGCCAAATTAACGACGATACTGAGTACAGTGAGCCTGCTCGCCAGTCAGTAACGGGACTATTTGGACGTTTGCGTAATTGGATACAAAAAGAGTTTTAACCTGAGCAACAGGAAAAACGGAGATAACACATGTTTGAACCGATGATGGAAATGTCTGACGATGCAGTAATTAAGGTCGTTGGAGTTGGTGGCGGTGGCGGTAACGCCGTTGAACACATGGTACGTGAGTCCATCGAAGGTGTTGAGTTTATTAGTATTAATACTGATGCTCAGGCGCTTCGTAAAACCAGTGTGAATAGTGTTATTCAGATTGGTGGTGATATGACCAAAGGTCTTGGTGCAGGTGCGAACCCTCAAGTAGGACGTGACGCAGCTCTCGAAGATCGCGATCGCATTAAAGAAGAGCTAAACGGTGCCGATATGGTATTTATCGCAGCTGGTATGGGCGGTGGTACTGGTACAGGTGCAGCTCCTGTAATCGCAGAAGTTGCTAAAGAGTTAGGTATCTTAACGGTTGCCGTTGTTACCAAACCGTTTAGCTTCGAAGGCAAAAAGCGTTTGGCTTTTGCTGAGCAAGGTATCGAAGAGCTTTCTAAGCATGTGGACTCGCTGATCACGATTCCAAATGAGAAGCTACTTAAAGTATTAGGCCGTGGAATTACTCTACTAGAAGCCTTTGCTAGCGCGAACGATGTATTGAAGAATGCAGTACAAGGTATTGCCGAGCTGATTACTCGTCCAGGCATGATTAACGTCGACTTTGCTGACGTAAGAACAGTGATGTCAGAAATGGGTCATGCCATGATGGGTAGCGGTGTTGCTAAAGGCGAAGATCGTGCTGAAGAAGCGGCAGAGATGGCAATCTCTAGTCCACTTCTAGAAGACATCGATCTTGCTGGTGCGCGTGGTGTGCTTGTCAACATCACAGCTGGCCTAGACATGCGTCTAGACGAGTTCGAAGTCGTTGGTAACACAGTCAAAGCGTTCGCCTCTGATAACGCAACTGTTGTAATTGGTACTTCATTAGACCCTGATATGGCTGATGAAATCCGCGTAACAGTTGTTGCTACAGGCATTGGCAATGAGAAGAAACCAGATATTACTCTAGTTGCGGGTGGTAAAGCGAAAGTCGCTCCAGTTGCCCAGCCACAATCTCAACCACAGACAGCGCCAACTCAGCAGACTGTCAATAAAGTGGAAGAAAAAGCGGCACCAACTTTGCAAGAGAAACCTCAGGTGACTCCTCAGCCAACGACGTCAACACCGTCGAGTTCTGGTGCAGGTCAAAGTGCAGCAGCACCAAAAGCAGATAAAGAAAGCGGTTATTTAGATATCCCTGCGTTCTTACGTCGTCAAGCTGATTAAAGTAACCGCAATTTGACACTGTTCAATTTTGTGGTAGCATGCACGGTCAATGTCGCCATTGGCCGTCATTTGTAGCATTTTTACTGAGGCAAAGTAGATGATCAGACAACGTACTCTGAAAGAAATAGTGAAAACAACTGGTGTGGGTCTCCACTCTGGTCGTAAAGTCACGCTTACTCTTCGCCCTGCTGCTGCAAATACTGGCATTGTGTACCGCCGTACCGACGTAAATCCTCCGGTTGATTTTCCTGCGGATCCTGCTTCTGTTCGCGACACCATGCTATGTACTGCACTAGTTAATGACGAAGGCGTACGTATCTCTACTGTAGAGCACTTAAATGCAGCTCTTGCGGGTATGGGTATTGATAACATTGTTGTTGAAGTCGACGCGCCAGAAATCCCAATTATGGATGGTAGTGCTAGCCCGTTCGTATTCCTGCTACAACAAGCGGGTATCGAAGAGCAAAATGCACTGAAGCGCTTTATCCGCATCAAAAAGCCAGTCCGCTTTGAAGATGGTGATAAGTGGGCTGAGTTTGTACCGTTCGACGGCTTCCGTATGGATTTCGAAATTGAATTTAACCACCCTGCGATTGAGTCTGACGAACAGCACATGCTATTTGACTTCTCATCTCAAGGTTTCGTTAAAGACATTTCACGTGCACGTACTTTCGGTTTCATGCGTGATATCGAATATCTACAATCGCAAAACCTGTGTCTAGGTGGTAGCTTCGATTGTGCCATCGTACTGGACGAGTACCGTATTCTGAACGAAGAAGGACTTCGTTTTGACAACGAGTTCGTGACTCACAAAGTTCTGGATGCGATTGGTGACCTATACATGTGTGGCCACCCAATTATTGGTGAGTTCCGTGCATTTAAATCAGGCCACGGTCTAAACAACCAACTACTACGCTCTGTTCTTGCTGATCAAGAAGCTTGGGAGTGGGTAACCTTCGAAGAAGAAGCAACTTCGCCAGTTGCATTTGCTGAACCAAATATGGTTATGGCATAAATAAAGATTGATTGAAAAAGCCAGTCGAAAGTCTGGCTTTTTTGTTTTTCAACCTTCAGCATTTACGACTACTCAGCTCTACTTCTCAGCCTTGTTCGCCAATTTTGCTAAGCTCTCTAATCGTGCTTTGACCTTAGGTGATGCACCACTTGCGATCATCTCCAGATACTGAGCGGCGGTTTCAGAGATGGGATCTCTCGGTTTTGCTTGTTGGTCTTTACGCTCTTTTGCTCGATAGAGTTCTGGATTGATCTGAAGGGTGATAGCAATGAGACGTGCAAACCCTTTGGAACGTAACTGGTTTAAAATATTTAGCCGTTCATAATCGAGTTTCATTTTGATGCTCGCGCTGGCCACCTCAATGATCAGTTGATTCTCGCGAATATTTGCCACCCGGCAATGATCTTCCGTCCCTCTTGGAAGGATCGATTTCAACTCTTTGTTGAGCAAACTGATCTCTTTCGCATGTTGCTGCATGCGAGAAAGAGCAGAATCGGCAATTATCTCATCACCTAAAGTGGGGCGGTGGTCTCTCATTTCGAGCCTCTAATCAAGTTACTCGCTCTATTTTAGTCAATGCTAGAGTGTGAAGATAGAGGACAATACGAATAAACTTCCGCCATATAACGGGAAAAAATAAAGAGTGCTTCAAACAAATCACCTTGTTATTGGTTGTACGCCGCAAAATTTCATAAACTATGCGCCACTAAAAGTATTATTAAGCCTTGAAATTTATGGCTCTCAGCACAATATCTGAGGGAAGTGATTTAACCAGTATTCTTAGTTGAGACTGAAGGCATTAAAAGTAGATCGGGCCCGATCTGAGTATAGAGAGATTCATAGCAAATGATTACTAAGCTACTGACAAAGGTGATTGGCAGTCGCAATGACCGAACCCTGCGTCGCCTGAGAAAAATTGTAAAAGAGATCAATAATTACGAGCCAACGTTTGAAGCGCTTTCTGATGAAGAGCTAAAAGCGAAAACCGTTGAGTTCCGTCAGCGTTTAGAACAGGGTGAAACTCTAGATAAACTCCTACCAGAAGCATTTGCAACAGTACGTGAAGCGTCTAAGCGTGTATATGGCATGCGCCATTTCGATGTGCAGCTTATCGGTGGTATGGTTCTTAACGCAGGCCAAATCGCAGAGATGCGTACTGGTGAAGGTAAAACTTTAACCGCGACGCTACCAGCTTATTTGAACGCACTACCAGGTAAAGGCGTGCACGTCGTGACTGTCAACGACTACCTAGCTAAGCGTGACGCGGAGACTAACCGCCCTCTATTCGAATTCTTAGGTATGACGGTTGGCGTAAACGTGCCAAACATGCCACCGCAAGAGAAAAAAGAAGCTTACCTAGCGGACATTCTTTACGGTACAAACAACGAGTTTGGTTTTGACTACCTACGTGACAACATGGCTTTCCGTGCTGAAGACCGTGTTCAACGTGCGCGTTTCTTTGCCGTAGTCGATGAGGTTGACTCGATTCTTATCGATGAAGCCCGTACTCCTCTCATTATTTCAGGCCCAGCGGAAGATAGCTCTGAGCTATACATCCGTATCAACACTTTGATCCCTCAGCTTGAAAAGCAGGATAAAGAAGATTCAGAAGAGTACCGTGGTGATGGTCACTACACGGTTGATGAGAAGTCTAAGCAAGTTCACTTAACCGAAACGGGTCAAGAATTTGTCGAAGATCTGATGATTAAAAACGGCCTGATGGAAGAGGGAGACACTCTATACTCTCCAGCGAACATTAGCCTACTACACCATGTAAACGCAGCCTTGCGTGCGCACGTTCTATTTGAAAAGAACGTTGATTACATCGTTAACGAAGATGGTGAAGTGGTCATCGTTGACGAACACACTGGTCGTACAATGCCAGGTCGTCGTTGGTCTGAAGGTCTTCACCAAGCGGTTGAAGCAAAAGAAGGCGTTAAGATCCAGAACGAAAACCAAACACTGGCATCGATCACCTTCCAGAACTTCTTCCGTCTATACGAAAAACTGTCAGGTATGACAGGTACAGCTGACACTGAAGCATTCGAATTCCAATCGATCTACGGTCTAGAAACGGTCGTTATCCCGACCAACAAACCTATGATCCGTAACGATATGCCAGATGTGGTTTATCGTACTGAAGTTGACAAGTTCAACGCGATTATCGAAGACATCAAAGACCGTGTTGCTAAAGGTCAGCCATCACTAGTAGGTACTGTTTCAATCGAGAAATCAGAGCTTCTATCGAATGCCTTGAAGAAAGCTAAGATCAAACACAACGTACTGAACGCGAAATTCCACGAGAAAGAAGCGGAAATCGTTGCTGAAGCGGGTACTCCGGGTGCAGTAACAATCGCGACCAACATGGCGGGTCGTGGTACCGATATCGTGTTGGGTGGTAGCTGGCAAGCTCAAGTTGAAAAACTTCAGAATCCAACTCAAGAGCAGATCGATAAGCTCAAAGCAGACTGGAAAGTGGTTCACGACCAAGTCCTAGAAGCGGGTGGTCTACACATCATTGGTACTGAGCGTCACGAATCTCGCCGTATCGATAACCAGTTACGTGGTCGTTCTGGTCGTCAGGGTGATGCTGGTTCATCGCGTTTCTACCTATCAATGGAAGATTCACTACTGCGCATCTTTACCTCTGATCGTATGGCAAGCCTAATCCAAAGCGGTATGGACGAAGGCGAAGCGATTGAATCTAAGATGCTTTCTCGCTCAATTGAGAAAGCGCAACGCAAAGTTGAAGGCCGTAACTTCGATATTCGCAAGCAGCTGCTTGAATACGATGACGTTGCCAACGACCAACGTAAGGTGGTTTACGAGCTACGTGATGAACTGATGGTTGTAGAAGACATTAGCGAGATGATCGAACAAAACCGCCAAGACGTGCTAACTGCGGTTATTGACGAGTACATTCCGCCACAGTCTCTAGAAGAAATGTGGGATATTGAAGGCTTACAAGAGCGTTTGAAGAATGACTTTGATCTAGAAGCTCCGGTTAAACAGTGGCTTGAGGAAGATGACAAGCTATACGAAGAGGCGCTACGCGAGAAGATCATCGAGCTTGCGGTTGAAGTCTATAAGCAGAAAGAAGAAGTGGTTGGCGCGCAAGTGCTACGTAACTTCGAGAAGTCTGTAATGCTGCAAACGCTAGATACGCTTTGGAAAGAGCACTTGGCTGCTATGGATCACCTTCGCCAAGGTATTCATCTACGTGGTTACGCACAGAAGAACCCGAAACAAGAGTACAAGCGTGAATCGTTTGAACTGTTTGAAGGCCTATTAGAGGCACTTAAGTCTGACGTAATTACCATTTTGTCTAAAGTTCGTGTCCAGCAACAAGAAGAAGTGGAACGTATGGAAGCGCAGCGTCGCGCTCAAGCTGAAGAGGCTGCTCGCCGTGCTCAAGCACAACACGCTTCAGCGCAAAGCCAACTATCTGAGGGTGAAGAGAACCAAGGTGCTCCGCAACCTATGGTACGTGAAGGTGCTAAAGTTGGTCGTAACGACCCTTGCCCATGTGGTAGCGGTAAAAAGTACAAACAGTGCCACGGTAAAATCAGCTAATTGCTAAAACAAATAGTAAAAGAGTCGCTTAGGCGGCTCTTTTTTTAGGGAAAATTATCACATGAAAAGAGTTCATATTGTTGCGGGAATTATCTTTAACCAAGATAAATCGCAGGTGTTCATTACTAAGCGTCCAGATGACAAACATAAAGGCGGCTTTTGGGAGTTTCCAGGAGGAAAGGTTGAGCCGGGGGAAACTATTGAACAAGCTATGGTGCGTGAGCTAGAAGAAGAGATCGGTATTACTACCACAGAACAAGCGCTATTTGAGCACCTCGAGTTTGATTACCCAGATAAATCGCTGAAGTTTGATTTCATTACTGTGACTCAGTTTGATGGGCAACCTTATGGCAAAGAGGGGCAACAAGGAGAGTGGGTTAATGTGGAAGAGCTAGCAAACTATGCCTTTCCTGAAGCCAATGTGCCGATCTTAGAGCGAGTAGTGAAAGAGTTTTCCTAAATCACTCAAACTCTTCCCTAGCCAGAGCTAATTAATACTGTTAATTTTATTGGATTGGCAAAAAAGATAATTCGAAACGGAGAAGTGCAATGGTACGTATTGCAGTTGCAGGAGCAGCAGGCCGAATGGGCCGCAACCTAGTTAAGGCGACATTTTTAAATCAACAAGCGCAAGTAGGAGCGGGCTCTGAACGTCCTGAATCTTCGCTAGTGGGTGTGGATGTTGGTGAACTATGCGGTGAAGGTAAGTTTGATGTTGTTCTGACTGACGATCTAGCAAAAGAGATTAACCATTTTGATGTCATCATCGACTTCACGGCACCTGCAAGTACGTTAACGAACCTAGAGCTTTGTCGCCAGCATGGCAAGAGCATCGTCATCGGTACAACGGGCTTTAGCGACCAAGAGCGTGAGCAGATTGACGCGGTTGCGAAAGAGATTCCTGTAGTAATGGCGCCAAACTACTCAGTGGGTGTAAACCTTGTATTTAAACTGTTAGAGAAAGCGGCCAAAGTGATGGGCGACTACTGCGATATTGAGATTGTCGAAGCCCATCACCGTTACAAAGTTGATGCGCCATCTGGTACCGCAATTGGTATGGGTGAGGCGATCGCTGGAGCAATGGGCAACCAGCTCAACGACGTTGCTGTCTATGCTCGTGAAGGGATCACGGGTGAGCGTACTAAAGATGAAATTGGCTTTGCCACCATTCGTGCTGGTGACATCATAGGTGAACACACGGCTATGTTTGCTGATATTGGCGAGCGCGTTGAAGTAACGCATAAGGCCACCGACCGAATGACCTTCGCTAACGGTGCGGTTAAAGCTGCTGTTTGGCTTAATGGCAAATCAGCTGGCTTCTATACTATGACCGACGTACTTGGCTTGAACGAGTTATAAGCCAGTCGTGCTTAGTTTTCTAGTTAGAGAGTTAAGCGGAATCGCTAAAAATAGATAATTATGCGCTGGGCTTGCCCGGCGCTTTTTGTATCTAGCGATTAGAATCCAACATATAAACCGAGTGATGTAGGATATTTATGCTTATCCTTAGTGTTGCTTTTGGCTTTTATGGGGTGTTTTTTGAATTAGTTGGCCAAAATGATAAGTAAATTTATCTTGTTCATCGTTTGCGTAAAAGGCGTGATAAAAAGTGTGATCTGTGATTATGAGAAAAAGATGCCTTTCATGAATTTTTCATCTTAGCCTTGTGAAAATAGGACTAAACTTAACTTTTTAGCCATTTTAAAAGGATTTTTGTTTTAAGGGCTCTAAATTTATAATTTATTTTTGCGACTCTGTTGACAGAATTTCCTCATCTCATTAGAATACCGCCAATTTGTCTAAATCACCTGATAACGCTTTTTTATTGCGCGAAGGAAGGCAAATTTGCAGTTTAATTTATTATTTTTGCATTTTTATTCTGGAGGTTGTCTTGAGTAAATCAGCACTGTTAGTCCTAGAAGATGGGACAGTGTTCCACGGTGTTTCCATTGGAGCAGATGGTTCGTCCGTTGGTGAAGTTGTTTTTAATACCTCGATGACGGGGTACCAAGAAATCCTCACTGATCCTTCCTATTCTCAACAGATCGTCACCCTAACTTATCCTCACATTGGCAATACCGGTACTAATACCGAAGACGAAGAATCTTCTTCAATCCACGCACAAGGCCTTGTGATTCGCGATCTCCCTCTTATCGCTTCTAACTTCCGTAACGAACAGTCTCTTTCTGATTACCTTAAATCGCAAAATATCGTCGGCATTGCTGACATCGATACGCGTAAGCTAACTCGTATTCTGCGTGAAAAAGGTGCACAGAATGGTTGTATCGTTGCAGGCAACAACTTAGACGAGGCTCTAGCGCTAGCTAAAGCGAAAGAATTCCCAGGCCTGAAAGGTATGGACCTTGCGAAAGAAGTTACAACAAAAGAAGCGTATCAATGGAAACAGGGTTCGTGGACGCTTACGGGTGGACTTCCTGAGGCGAAAGACGACAGCGAGTTGCCATACCACGTCGTTGCCTACGACTTTGGTGCGAAACGAAACATCCTGCGCATGCTTGTTGACCGCGGCTGCCGCCTAACGGTAGTACCTGCTGAAACCAGTGCAGAAGAAGTACTGGCGCTTAACCCAGACGGCGTTTTCCTATCAAACGGCCCTGGTGACCCAGAACCATGTACTTACGCAATTGAAGCGACAAAAGTATTCCTAGAGAAAGGTCTACCTATTTTCGGTATCTGTTTAGGTCACCAAATCCTAGCTCTAGCGTCTGGTGCGCAAACAGTGAAGATGAAGTTTGGTCATCACGGAGCTAACCACCCTGTTAAAGACCTAGACCGTAACGTTGTTATGATTACTTCTCAGAACCATGGTTTTGCTGCTGATGAAGCAACGCTACCTGAGAACTTACGTGCAACACACGTATCACTATTTGATGGCTCTCTTCAAGGTATCCACCGCACAGATAAGCCAGCATTTAGCTTCCAAGGTCACCCAGAGGCGAGCCCAGGTCCACATGATGCGGCACCGCTATTTGATCACTTTATCGAACTAATCAAACAGTCTATTTCAGACACGCAAGACATCGCTTAATTCGGAGTAGTAGAGAATGCCAAAACGTACTGACTTAAAAAGTATTCTAATTCTAGGTGCCGGCCCGATTGTTATCGGTCAGGCATGTGAGTTTGACTACTCTGGTGCTCAAGCATGTAAAGCACTGCGTGAAGAGGGTTACCGAGTTATCCTTGTGAACTCAAACCCAGCAACCATCATGACTGACCCAGACATGGCGGATGCAACTTACATTGAACCAATTCAGTGGGAAGTCGTTCGTAAGATCATCGAAAAAGAGCGTCCATGTGCGGTACTACCGACTATGGGTGGTCAGACAGCACTTAACTGTGCGCTAGATCTAGAGAAGCACGGCGTACTTGAAGAGTTCGGTGTTGAGATGATTGGTGCGACGGCTGATGCTATCGATAAAGCAGAAGACCGTTCTCGCTTCGATAAAGCGATGAAGTCAATCGGCCTTGAGTGTCCTCGCGCTGATACTGCGAAAACGATGGAAGAAGCATACGCTGTTCTTGATATGGTTGGCTTCCCATGTATCATCCGTCCATCTTTCACTATGGGTGGTACTGGTGGTGGTATCGCTTATAACAAAGAAGAGTTCGAAGAAATCTGTCGCCGTGGTCTGGATCTGTCTCCAACTAACGAACTTCTAATCGATGAATCTCTGATCGGTTGGAAAGAGTACGAGATGGAAGTGGTTCGTGATAAAGCGGACAACTGTATCATCGTATGTTCTATCGAAAACTTCGACCCAATGGGCATCCACACTGGTGACTCAATCACAGTTGCACCAGCGCAAACGCTAACAGACAAAGAGTACCAGTTGATGCGCAACGCATCGCTAGCGGTACTTCGTGAGATTGGTGTGGAAACTGGTGGTTCTAACGTTCAGTTTGGCATCAACCCGAAAGATGGCCGCATGGTTATCATCGAGATGAACCCACGTGTATCTCGCTCTTCTGCTCTAGCATCGAAAGCGACTGGTTTCCCAATCGCTAAGATTGCAGCGAAATTAGCGGTTGGCTTTACTCTAGACGAGCTACAGAACGACATCACAGGCGGTGCAACTCCAGCATCATTCGAACCAACTATCGACTACGTTGTTACTAAGATCCCTCGCTTTAACTTCGAGAAATTTGCTGGCGCTAACGACCGTCTAACAACACAGATGAAGTCGGTTGGTGAGGTTATGGCGATTGGTCGTAACCAACAAGAGTCTCTACAAAAAGCACTTCGAGGCCTAGAAGTTGGCGCAAACGGCTTTGACGAGATGGTTGACCTAGATTCTCCAGACGCACTATCTAAGATCCGTCACGAACTAAAAGAAGCGGGTGCTGATCGTATTTGGTACATCGCAGATGCATTCCGTGCTGGTCTATCAGTAGATGGCGTATTTAACCTGACGCAAATCGACCGCTGGTTCCTAGTTCAAATCGAAGAGATTGTGAAACTAGAGCAAGAAGTGAAAGCGGGTGGTTTTGCAGGTCTAACTAAAGACGTTCTGCGCAAGATGAAGCGTAAGGGCTTCTCTGATGCTCGCTTATCGACCATTCTAGGTGTAGCAGAAAGCGAAATCCGTCGCATGCGTGACACTCACGACATCCACCCAGTTTACAAGCGTGTGGATACTTGCGCGGCAGAATTCTCTTCTGATACAGCGTACATGTACTCATCTTACGATGAAGAGTGTGAAGCGAACCCAACTGACAAAGACAAGATCATGGTTCTTGGCGGTGGCCCAAACCGTATCGGACAGGGCATCGAATTTGACTACTGTTGTGTACACGCATCATTAGCACTACGTGAAGATGGCTACGAAACTATCATGGTTAACTGTAACCCTGAGACAGTTTCAACTGACTACGACACATCAGACCGTCTCTACTTCGAACCAGTAACACTGGAAGACGTACTAGCAATCGCACGTGTTGAGAAGCCAAAAGGTGTTATCGTTCAATACGGTGGCCAGACTCCACTTAAACTTGCTCGTGCACTTGAAGCCGCTGGCGTGCCAATCATCGGTACTAGCCCAGATGCGATCGACCGTGCAGAAGACCGTGAGCGCTTCCAAGTCGCTGTTGACCGTCTAGGTCTTCTTCAGCCAGAGAACGCAACGGTAACAACTCTTGAGCAAGCGGTTGATAAGTCTAAAGAGATTGGCTACCCACTAGTTGTACGTCCTTCTTATGTACTTGGCGGTCGTGCGATGGAAATCGTATACGACGAGCAAGACCTACGTCGCTACTTCAACGAAGCAGTAAGCGTATCAAACGAATCTCCAGTTCTTCTTGATAGCTTCCTAGATGACGCTGTTGAAGTTGACGTTGATGCTATCTGTGACGGCGAGCGTGTGGTTATCGGCGGTATCATGGAGCACATTGAACAAGCGGGTGTTCACTCAGGTGATTCTGCATGTTCACTTCCGGCTTACACCCTAAGCCAGGAAATCCAAGACGTAATGCGTGAGCAAGTTGAGAAGCTCGCGTTTGAGCTAGGTGTACGTGGTCTGATGAACACCCAGTTTGCTGTGAAGAACAACAAGGTTTACCTAATCGAAGTAAACCCACGTGCTGCACGTACAGTTCCTTTCGTATCGAAAGCAACAGGTGCACCTCTGGCGAAAATCGCTGCGCGTGTAATGGCAGGTCAATCTCTCGAGTCTCAAGGCTTCACTAAAGAGATCATCCCACCTTACTACTCAGTGAAAGAGGTGGTACTACCGTTCAACAAGTTCCCTGGCGTTGACCCACTATTGGGCCCAGAAATGCGCTCTACAGGTGAAGTGATGGGTGTTGGCGCAACGTTCGCTGAAGCATACGCTAAAGCTGAACTAGGCTGTGGCAATGTTTACCCAGAAGGTGGCCGCGCACTACTGTCTGTTCGCCAAGGTGACAAGCAGCGCGTTGTAGACCTAGCATCTAAGCTAACTAAGCTTGGTTACCAGCTAGATGCAACACACGGTACAGCGGTAATCCTAGGTGAAGCGGGCATCAATCCTCGTCTTGTTAACAAGGTACACGAAGGTCGTCCACACATCCTAGATCGCATTAAGAACAACGAATACACTTATATCGTGAATACGACTGCAGGTCGTCAGTCGATTGAAGATTCAAAAGTTCTTCGTCGCGGCGCACTGGCTGAGAAAGTGAACTACACAACCACGCTTAACGCAGCGTTTGCAGTCTGTATGGCTCACACAGCAGATGCGAAAACGTCGGTTACATCAGTTCAAGAGCTGCACGCTAAAGTAGCTGAGAACGAAGCGTAATAAAAATCAGTAGGCTCGCGAAAGAGCCTATATGACAACCTCATTGCCCGCTCATTTGAGCGGGCTTTTTTTGTCTAAATTGATGAAAATAAGGAATGGATTTAAGTACAATGTTTCTCTAAAAGAATTGTTTTTATAGTGTTATCTTGGTTGTCAGATATAGATAACTGACTGATAGAACATGGAACTTAGCTTTGAAATTCTCACCATTCTCTTCTTTGTTGCCGGAGCGGCTGGCTTTATTGATGCGATGGCGGGTGGAGGAGGCTTAGTGACTCTGCCGGCTCTGTTGGCAGCGGGTGTGCCACCGACTCAGGCCCTTGCAACGAACAAGCTTCAGAGTTCGTTTGGTAGCTTTTCTGCGAGTTGGTATTTTGTACGTAACGGCATTGTTAGCATTAAAGAGATGCGACTGGCTATCATCTGTACCTTTATTGGTTCAGCAGTAGGCGCTGAGGTGGTACAGTTCATCGATGCGGGTGTTCTCACTAGCCTTATTCCTATCTTGCTTGTTGCCATCTCCCTCTACTTTCTTTTAATGCCAAAGACAAAAGAGCATAGTGGTGATGCCAAGTTATCGGAGGCGATGTTTGCGTTTTCAGTGGGTGGTGGTGTTGGCTTTTATGATGGCTTCTTTGGCCCAGGGACTGGCTCTATTTTTACCGTGTGTTTTGTTGCGCTTGGACACTTCTCGCTTGTGGATGCCACCGCAAGGACTAAAGTGCTCAACTTTACCTCCAACATTGCAGCACTATTATTCTTTATCTTGGCCGGATTACCTATTTGGGAGCTAGGGCTTGTGATGGCGGTTGGCGGGTTCATCGGCGCACGAATCGGCGCTAAAGTGGTGGTAGCGAAAGGGCAAAAATGGATTCGACCTTTGGTGATTACTATGTCGATGTTGATGGCGGCTAAGCTACTTTGGCAAGAGCACTCTGATTGGTTG